>CALRLS020000014.1:0-24901 GCA_943368815.1 Cyanobium sp. NIES-981 | reverse complement strand
TGTCTATAATTATGCCGGAGTCTCTTAAGTCCGAAATTCATGATATTGAATCTGTTTACCTCAGTATTCGTGATAGTGAGAATAATCCGATTAATGGTTGGACAAAATCTATTATAATGTATGGAGAAAACAAGAAAGAACAAATTGTCCAAATCCATCAAAGAAAATTGATTGATCTTTATAGAAATCCACAAAAAGTAGAATTTGATTTTACTACGCATGGGAAACTTTTACCGGGAATATACGTAGCTAAAATTTATTTGATAGATCAAGCCCTGATAAACGTAAAATTCAGGGTCAGGAAATGGTTTTGGTTCTTTTAGAAAACCTGCGCTTTAAAGAGAGACTGATGGTGCATGATTAGAGCATGTTAAAAAATTATGATTCGAATTTCTAGGGCATCCGATAGCGGTGTCTGGCACGCGGTTAGAATAACAAAATTTAAACAAGCTCTTGGCCTATTTATAAGCGCAACTGTTCTATTAATTGTATTAGGTTTTGCCCGTTTCAGTAGCTTTCTTGTCCACTTCATGAATCAGGTACTTCAATACCTTTCATTCTCAGCCTACTTTTGTCAGAAAAAACAAAAATTATGCTGAAAGCAATTCTGATTACAATTCTTATTTCCTCAACTTTAAGCGGGTTCTCTCAAAATAAACTTACCATTAGCGGTACTGTTAAAGATGCTAAAACAGGTGAGTTGATGATTGGGGCTACAGTACGCATCAAGGAGTTAACCAATGTTGGTGTTTCTTGCAATGAGTATGGCTTTTATTCTCTTACTATCCCACTGGGTGACTATACAGTTTCAGCGGGAATGATAGGTTACGAGACTAAAACCGTAAAAGTAAACTTAATAGCCAATCAAAAAATTGATTTCCAATTGTCAGACGAAGCTGCTTTACTTAATGAAGTGGTCATTAAGGCCACTGCCGCTAACGAGAATGTCAGCAACCCAACAATGGGTTTTGAAAAACTCAATATCAAAGAAATAAACCAGGTGCCGGTTCTGTTAGGAGAACGAGACCCGCTGAAAGTGATGCAGTTACTGCCCGGTATCAAATCGGCTGGAGAAGGTAATAGTGGATTTAATGTGAGAGGTGGAAATATTGACCAGAATCTCATTTTATTAGATGAAGCCCCGGTTTATAATGCGTCTCATTTACTCGGTTTTTTTAGCACTTTCAATGCAGATGCTATTAAAGACCTGAGTATTTATAAAGGCAATAGCCCTGCCCAATATGGCGGAAGGCTTTCATCAGTATTAGACATAAAAATGAATGATGGCAACAACCAGAACTTTAAGATTGGTGGGGGGATTGGTTTAATTTCCAGCCATTTGTCGGTGGAGGGGCCTATCCAGAAAGATAAAAGTTCGTTTTTGATTACAGGTCGCCGAACCTATGCCGATGCCTTTTTAAAGCTGTCAAACAATGAAAACCTTAATCAAAACACGCTTTATTTCTACGACCTCAACGCTAAACTCAATTATTCTTTTTCTGATAAAGACCGTCTTTATTTATCAGGTTATTTTGGCAGGGATAAATTCGGCATCAATGATTTATTTGGAATAGATTGGGGAAATGCCACCGGTACTTTGCGATGGAATCACTTATTTACGGAGAAACTTTTCAGCAATACTTCATTTATCTACAGCAAGTATAATTATCAGGTAAATGTAGCCAATGGTTCGAATCAATTTCAGCTAAGTTCTGATATTAAGGATATTAATCTTAAACAGGAGTTTAGTTTTTTTCCTAATCCTCAGAACTCCATGCGTTTTGGGGTTAATGTCATTCATCATGCCCTTACGCCACGTTCTCGTGAGTCAACAGGAGAAAATTCAAGTATAAACCCCACTTCAGAACCTGATAAAACGGCTTTTGAATCAGCCATCTACGCTACCAACAAGTGGAATCCAAGTCAAAATTTTAATATAGAATACGGTTTAAGACTAAGTACTTTTACAGTAATGGGTGGTAGTGATTTCTATGAGTTTGATGACCAGGGGAAACTCCTCAATACTTTAAAATATGACCGAAATAAAGTGGTGAAGAACTTCTTTAACCTCGAACCAAGAATTTCGGCAAGTTATTTACTCAATTCATCCCTCTCAGTTAAGGCAGCTTACAGCAGAAATACACAGCATTTACATTTATTGAGTAGTTCAAATGCGGCTTCGCCTACAGACCGTTGGTTGATGAATACCAACAATATCAAGCCCGAAATAGCAGACCAGATTTCTATAGGCGTTTTTAAAAACCTTCAGGATAATGCCTATGAGTTTAGTACAGAAGTGTACTACAAAACCATGCAGAATCAGGTTGATTATAAAGACGGCGCCGATTTTATACAAAGCGATAATATTGAATCACAGTTGCTTTTTGGCAAAGGACGTGCCTATGGTGCCGAATTTTTATTAAGAAAGAAAACCGGAAAACTGACAGGTTGGGTGGGCTATACACTAAGCAGAAGTGAACGAAAAATTGATGGCATCAATAATAACGAATGGTATGTAGCCAAGCAGGACCGGACCCATGATGTTTCGGTAGTAGGTACTTACCAGTTCTCAAAAAAATGGTCGGTTTCAGGAACATGGGTATATAATACCGGCAATGCGGTTACATTCCCTACTGCCAAATATAGGATTGATGGCGGTGTTGCCTTTTTATATTCAGAAAGAAACGGCTATCGCATGCCCGATTATCACCGTCTTGATTTAGGGGCAACCTTAAATTTTATAAAAAAACCAAGCCGCGAGTCAAGTCTTTCTTTCGGGATTTATAATGCTTATGGTCGTTCGAATCCATACGCATACAATTTTGGTGAGAGCATTGATAATCCGGAAATCACAGAGGTGAGCAGAGTGACACTTTTCAAGTATGTGCCGTATGTTACCTACAACTTCAAATTCTAAAAACTATAAAAATGAACAAAACAACCATATATCTTTTCGTTTTATTGGGTCTCACTTCCTGTATCGAAACTGTACAGCTTGACCTCAGAAGTATTGAGCCGCTGATAGTTATTGAAGGTAAAATGACAGATGATAGTACACAAAACGAGGTAAAAATTACGTTCTCTCAGGATTTTCAGCAAAAGAATGAGTTTCCACCCATTACTACTGCTAAGGTAAGCATAACTGATATAACTACTGGTGAAAGTGAAGATTTGCGACAAGGTTTTCCGGGAGTATATAATATCCGCAATCTCAAAGGAGTCTCTGGCCATACTTATACAATGAAAGTAGAATACAATGGCAAAACCTATGAGTCTCATTCTACCATGCCAAAAAAAGTAGCGTTTCAGGAATTGAAATACCAGACGGTTTCGCGCTTTGATGCAAAAACAAAAATGGTTGCGGTTTATCATGACCCCAAAGATGAAGGTAACTATTATAGATGGGCTACAATAGGCAATGACGGTATCCGTAGCCGTGCCTATTTTGTCAGGAGCGATATCTTCAATAACGGCAATTACATTGAGCAGGTAATTGATAGTGGGATTGACATCAACACAGGGGATAAAATTACGATTGAGATGCAATGTATAGATAAAGCTACATTTGACTATTTTCTGACATTGGTAAAACAACAAGGCCAGGGATTGAACAACGGAGCGGCTGGCACAAATCCGCCAAGCAATATTTCAGGTGGAGCATTAGGG
Organism: Cyanobium sp. NIES-981; assembly: GCA_943368815.1. Lineage (GTDB taxonomy): Bacteria > Bacteroidota > Bacteroidia > Cytophagales > Spirosomataceae > Emticicia. The sequence continues at coordinate 21,235 of CALRLS020000014.1, read as the reverse complement.
TATTTCGGGGCTTATACTATTGAGAAAAAGACTACAGAAATACATTAATGAAAAGGCTATTATTTGCCCTAATCACCCTATGTTTTGTATCAGGGAAACCATGTGTTGCCCAACGAAAGCCATTTGTATTTACGCCTGATAAAATGTCACATTATTTCAGCATTGGTGCTGGTTTTCCTTTGCCTACGTTTATAGCTTATGAGTATCGGCTCAACGAATGGTCATACGGTGTAGAAATTGGCGTAATCCACACCAGTATTTTAGCCAATTTGCGAAAGTCCCCAAACACATCCCCTAAAAATAGCTATATGAGAGATAATCTAAGAAACGGGATTAATTACTCGGCAAGCCTTAAATATCATTTTAGTGAAAACACTAATTCGTTTTATGTGGGTAGCCAGCTTAAGTTATTAAAACTTGGCTTACACGAAGACACTCCCAGAGCAATGATAAGCGTATTTGCACCCGACCGATTGACTGAAATTGAGAATAAACTAAGTAACAATAGAATATTGAATAAACTATTAGGAGGAAAGGATTTTTTGGATGAAACAGACATGCAACCAAACATAATGCTTATAATGGTTGGTATTAGCATGGGAAAAAATATCAGGCTCGCAAAAAAAGTTATCTTTGAACCAAAACTCTCATTCGATTTTAAGCTCGGCCAGTATGCCAAACTGGATTTTGATTCTGACAATCCACAGATAGACAAGATTCTTGGCAATCAGGTGTCGCCCTATATTACAAAATCAATCAAAAAACAGAATGTCATGAGTTTCCTGCCGTCTTTGAGTTTTGCATTCAAGTATGAGTTTTTAAGCAAATTTTGATTCGAAAATCATGATTTGAAGATGGTTAATTTCTTAAAATCGATTAAAGTACAAATTTTAAATATCCGATGAAATTCAGAGTCTTAAAGTATAGTACATTATTTATAGGCTTGTGTGTAAATATGTCGTTTGCTCAATATCCCTATCAGGAAAAATGGTATCAAAATCCATTGGGCTTCCGTCCACTCAATCTCCATACTTCTATGGCATTTTTTTTGCCTGCTGCAGTGGTAGGAGCATCTGTTCTACTTACTAAAAAAGACCCGAGCCTGAAAGATCGCTTAAGCATTTATAATGAATCGGGGTTTTCATGGGGATACAAGTATCCAAACACTTTTATGCCGCAAAACAATACGGGTATTAATTTTATGCTCCGTACATGGCTTTCTATAGGAGTTGATTTTGAACTGGTATTTCCGAGAGACCAATTTAATCATACTACAGGTTTAGCGATTAGGCCATTTGCCCGATTCTATGCTGTTAACCAAACCGGATGGCGTTTGTATTTTGAGTCGGGTGGGGGATTGGTCTATTTATTTGATGAATTTCCGACATCTAATGACCAGGATGTGCGCCTGGGTACCTACCTTAATGGCATTACTAAATATGGATTAGGTTCAGAAATTAATATTGCCGATAAAACCTACCTGTTAGCTGGTGTCCGTCACTTGCATATCTCAAATGGTAATACCATTGGTGCCGAAAGGAACCCTTCTCACGATAGTAATGGTTTTTTTATAGGTTTTTCACGTTCTCTGTAAATTGTTGAATTGCCAGGCTAAAACTTTCAAAGTTGCCTTATGTTTTGTTCTTGGTCTAATGGCATCAGGTTGTAGAAAAGCTCAAAATAGTTCATATTTGTCGTAAAGTACAATAAAAATTTTGTTCGAAAATCGGAGTCGGACATTGAAATGCCTGATGATAGAATCATTACCAATTTATGACACATCAAAAATTATATATACGAATCATTCTTCTCAGTTCAATAAGTATTGCTTCTATTTATCTGGTTCTAAGCATTATACGTAATGACGATCATCGATTAGTGAATCTATTAACTGATTTCTTTAAAATCTTTATCTTTTCAGTGAGTTTCTGGATTATCAACCTGCTTTTATTCAATTACTTTATCAAACAATTTACCCAGCAGTTTGCCTATTTGTTTATCATTGTTCTCACAAGCATTTTAGCCTACTATGTAATGATCGTACTTTCTGATTATTTAAGTATCATTACTGAAGTCAGAGGAATAAAACCTATGGGTATTGGATTCAGAGGCGTAGTGGCTAACTTAATGATTATTACATTTTTATACTCAGCAAATATTTTCAGTAAATACAAGGAAATAGAAGCTGAAAATGAACGTCTCAAACTTAATCAGTTAGAAAATCAGCTTTCTCAACTCAAAACCCAACTCAATCCTCATTTTTTGTTCAATTCACTCAATACCCTGAAGGTGATGATAGAAGAAAAAGATGAAAACAGTGTTGAATACCTGATTAAACTTTCGGAGGTATACCGATATTTTTTAGAAGATAGTGAATCTCATCTGGTAAGTATTCAAACTGACTTAAAAATTGCTCAGGCTTATTTTTTCATGTTGAAAAGTCGTTTTGAAGATAATATTGAGCTTATTATTGGACTTTCCAATCAGGATTTACAACAAAAAATACCGGCTATGTCATTACAATTGCTTATCGAGAATGCCGTTAAGCATAATATTATTTCCAGAAATAAGCCTTTGAAAATCAATATCTTCAGGAATGGGAATATGCTCGTAGTGGAGAATAATTTACAGCCTAAAAGAAGCATTGAAGAATCAACAAAAATAGGTTTGCCAAACCTAAATAATAGATGCAGAATACTCACAAATAAAGAAATTGAAATTCATAGCAATGAAACTATATTCTCAGTAAATATTCCCTTGATATGAAAATCGTAATTATAGAAGACGAACCTAAAACGGCAGCTAACCTTGAAAAAATCATTCAGAGCATTGATAGTAATTTCCGAATTATCAGAATCGTTGACTCCGTTGATGCCGGATTACAGTATTTTCAGGAGGCAGGTTTTCCTGATCTGATTTTCTCTGATATACAAATTGCCGATGGTCTCAGTTTTGAGATTTTTAATAAGGCTTTTCCGACATGCCCTGTTATTTTTTGCACAGCGTTTGATCAATATGCATTACAAGCCTTTAAAGCGAATGGTATTGATTATCTATTAAAACCCTTTGGAGAGACAGATGTAAGAAAAGCAATAGAAAAATACCAGAGCATCCGTCAGGAAATACCTACAAGCTCACTCAAACAGCTTTTTGAGCAACTCCAAACTCCAAAAAAACAAAGTGTTCTGGTGAATTTCCGGGAAAGGATAATCCCCGTAAACTTAAAGAATATCTCGTTTTTTTATTCAACTAATCATACCACAAGCATTATTTTTGAAGAGAAAGAACTAACTATTCATTATTCGTTAGATGACTTAGAGAAAATACTTGATGCCACGAAGTTTTACCGTGCAAACCGTCAATTTATTATTAATCGGGATTTTATTCAGGAGATACAACATTACTTCTCTCGAAAACTTGTAGTAATTTTAACTATCCCCACCAAAGAAAACATTATTATCAGCAAGGCTAAAGCAAGCGATTTTTTGAAATGGGTGGAGGGGTAATGGCAAACACGCTGTGCTTTACTGTGTATTTCATTCAGGTAGATTTATCTGATACCCTCTCCAATCTGTCCTTCTCGGTCAGAAAAACAATATTTAAGCCTGCATTAATTATAATTTTTCCGGAATCAATTTTTGTTTATTTATTATTTGCCGGATTCCTTTTTATTTGCGCCGAACATTGTTTATTTTGAATCAAGTAAGGTTTAAAAAGGTTATATTACAAAATAACAAAGCAGAAAAGATTGGTTTGAGATTAAGAAACTGTTTGAGTTAATCTTGTTTCGTTCAAAATGATTCTTTTTCACAAATACTACGTCACAACAATCCCGCGCGGCGTCCGCTCATTTAGCTCTGCTAAACTCCGGTTGTTGTTCCTTGTCTTTGCAAAAAATAATGCATTTTGATTCATAAAATTTAACTCAAACAGTTTCTAAGAACCAAAAGCAAATAATAAAGTGTAATTTTTTTATGGAATTCAACGATGTAATCGAATTTAAGTCTTCATTAGCGCTAAGAGAAAAACTTATCAGTTATGGTACTGCCAGAAAGTTTGCTGAAGGCGATGTAATACTGAATGAAAACGCCTATATCAGAGCAATTCCTATCGTAACCAGTGGAAGTATCAAGGTTCTCAGGACAGACGAGAATGGCAGAGAAATTTTACTTTATTATATCAATGCAGGCGAAAGTTGCATCATGTCTTTTTTAGGAGGTATGCACCATGACACAAGCAAGGTAAAGGCAATTGCAGAAGAAGAAACCGAAATACTGTTTATTCCGGTGGATAAAGTAACATTGCTCATAAAGGAGTTTCCCGAATGGTTGGATTATATTTTTCGTTTATATCACAAGCGTTTCGAAGAATTATTAGAAGTAGTAAATGCCGTGGCTTTCAAAAAGATGGATGAGCGCCTCTTAAACTTCATCAGGAAAAAGTGTGAATTAACCAAAACGCATACCCTCTATGTAACGCACGAACAATTAGCAAACGAGTTGGGAACAGCACGTGCGGTAGTTTCAAGGTTACTAAAACAGATGGAGGAGGAGAACCTGGTAAAGTTGGGCAGAAACAAAATTACTTTGATCTAGTATCAATTTCTCTCGCAAAACCTTATTATGGGTCTTGTCTGAACCCCCTGGAATTTTAATTACTTACAGGCTATACAAGCCAATCTTCAGATATTATTTTTACAGATTTCTATGCTTAAAACAGGATTCCTCAAAACTTTAGTTTTTGAGCTAAAGCAATTGCCGGGGTATCCTGAGTTTTAATCTTCGATTTTTAAAGTCCATTAAATACTGTTTCACAATTGATGTAGGTGAAAGGAGGGAAGCTTTGCAGAATCCTGTAATACCTCACTAAGAGCATGTTTAAATTTTGTTTTTCTGGCCGAAAAGATGCCTTTGCAGGCCGAAACATAATTTTTAAACATGCTCTAACCATGCAAATAGTCTTTCAGGGAATATTTTTCTAAATTATTTTCTCTTGTGTGACAAAAGTAGCTGTACAGTAAGTTCAATATCCGGACTTTTGTAGTGTAAATCATTTCAATAAAAAATTAATCAAATGAAAAAGAATATGGGGTTTATTGACAAAGCGATAAGAATCATCATTGCTGTTGTCATTGCAGGTTTGTATTTCACTAACATGATTTCAGGAACTGTAGCAATTGTTCTTTTAATCCTGGCAGGTGTCTTTATTGTCACAAGTTTTATAAGTTTCTGTCCCTTATATTATCCTTTTGGCATTTCTACCAGAAAAAAAGGAAAGTAGAATGAATTTGCAGGACTCAATTCTGATTGCATTAATTGGTGCAATAGCCGGGCTGCTTGGCGGTATGTTTGGCTTGGGAGGAGCTATTATAATTATTCCGGCTCTGGTGATGATATTGGGCTATTCTCAGCAAATGGCACAAGGTACAGCCTTAATAATGATGGTGTTACCTGTCGGGGCCTTAGCTGCTTTTCAATATTATCAGAAAGGACTCGTTGATTTAAAAGCATCTTTATTACTGGCCGTTTTCTTTTTTGTGGGCGGATACTTCGGTGCAAAGCTGGCAACTGAGTTGCCGCAGAATATTCTGCAAAAAGCTTTTGCACTTATACTCGCAGGCATTGCCATTAAAATGTGGTTTCAGAAATAAATTCAGTTATGTGACAAAAGTAGCTGTGTAACAAAAAACAGAAACGCAACTTTGTATCAATAAATAATTAAAAAATGGAAATTAAACAATTTGAAGATAAGAACCTGGCGCATTACTCTTATGCTGTAGTCAGTAATGGAGAAGTGGCATTGATTGACCCTGCAAGAGATCCGCAGGAGTATTACGATTTTGCAAGACAACATAAGGCAAAAATCACAACCATCATTGAAACTCATCCACATGCAGACTTCGTAAGCAGCCATCTGGAGATTCAACATACAACAGATGCAACAATTTATGTAAGCAAACTTTTGGGCGCTGAATATCCGCATGAAACTTTTGACGAAGGCGATGCAATTGTTTTAGGCAGTATCACTTTAAAATCGCTTAATACCCCGGGTCATTCACCCGATAGTATAAGCATTGTAGCTATTGATGAAAACGGAAAGCCACAGGCGGTTTTTACTGGTGATACGCTATTTATCGGCGATTGCGGTAGGCCTGATTTAAGAGAGAAAGCAGGCGCAATTACCGCCGCCAAAGAAAATCTGGCGAAGCAAATGTTCCATTCACTCCGCAACAAATTAATGGTATTGCCTGATAATGTTGTGGTTTATCCTGCGCATGGAGCTGGTAGCCTATGTGGTAAAGCATTAAGTACGAACAATAGCAGTACTATTGGTGTAGAAAAAATAAGTAACTGGAGCTTGCAGAATATAAGTGAAGAAAATTTTGTAAAAGAATTGCTGAACGAGCAGCCATTTATACCCAAGTATTTTCCGTATGATGTGGCTATAAATAAAAGAGGGGCTGCTTCCTACGTACCTGCTATTTTGAAAGTACCGAAAAAGGACTCTATTACATCAGAAGCAGAAGCTGCTGCACTTAATCCTGAAATATTAATTATTGATACCAGGCCGGAGCGGAAATTTAAAAAGTCTCATCTGAAAAATGCCATCAACCTGATGAATGATACCAGATTTGAAACCTGGTTGGGTAGTATTGTGGAGCCTTATGAAGCCTTTTACCTGATTGCTGAAAATGAGGAAGTTTTAAAAGAGGTGATTGGAAGAACAGCAAAAATAGGTTATGAAGGACAGATTGAACGAGGGTTTGTTTCAAATTACGGGAATGCTTCAATGGAACAATTTAATAGTGAATTATTGAGAGATAAGGAGGGCGATTATACAATTATTGATGTCAGAAATGATTCAGAACTTAAGGCCCATAAATACTTTGCAAATGCCATCAATATACCTCTGAATGAATTGAGAGAACGCATTAATGAAATACCGACAAGCAAACCCATTGTGGTACATTGCGCCGGTGGTTACAGAAGTGCCGCAGGTAGTTCTATCCTTCAATCGGCTTTAAACGATAAGACAGAAATATTTGATCTGGGAGAGGCGATTAAAGAGTTTAATTGATAATAAGCGTATTTCCGGCTTGAATTGTCGGTATTACATGTATTACTAAACGCATAACAGATAAGTGAATTTTTGTTAAAGGAAATAAAAACAGTATAATAAAATGAACATAGAAACAATAATCAGAGAAAATCAAGGAACAATAATAGATGTTCGAACCACTCAGGAATTCAGAAGTGGCCATGTAAAAGGGGCAGTCAATATCCCATTACAGGAAATTGCCAATAAGACAAACGAATTGAAAGGCATGAAGCAACCCCTGGTACTATGCTGTGCCTCAGGCGGAAGAAGCAGTCAGGCAACACAATTTCTAAGTCAGCAAGGCATTGAATGTTACAATGGCGGTTCCTGGTTAGAGGTAAACTATTATCAATCTCAAACTTTATAAAAAAATGATAAATACGCTTAAAAAGTTATTTGGTTTTGGCCCGGAAGTGAATTACGCCGAATTGGTAAAGCAGGGGGCAATTATTGTGGATGTCCGGAGTAAAGGCGAATATGAAGGCGGACATATAAAGGGCTCGATAAACATTCCGGTCGATAAACTCAACAATAATCTGAACAGGCTAAAAGATAAGGGCATGCCTGTCATTACATGTTGTGCATCGGGGATGAGAAGTGCATCTGCAAAAAGTATTCTGAAGTCAAATGGCTATACCGAGGTTTATAATGGGGGTAGCTGGAACAGCCTGCAAAATAAAATAAAATGAAAGAAAGAATTTTAACTAACTGGAGCTTCAGACGGATAGTATACCTTGCAGTAGGAGGCATATTAATTTATGAATCAATAATAAGCCACTTATGGGTTGGTATAGCTTTTGGAGGCTATTATGCAGCAATGGGTCTGTTTGGATTTGGTTGTGCGTCGGGTCAATGTGGGGGTAATTGCTCCTTAGAGGAAAGAAAAAACAAAAAATAGTATGCTTGATAATAAGGAATCAGAAGAGAAGCCGATTGGAAATAAATTCTGGCTGTTAATCAGAAAGAACGGGTTTAGTATCCTGCTTGGGCTTGCAATAGTAATAATGATGGTCAACCCCGATGCAAAGCCGTGGGTATTGCGGCAATTAATGCACACAGGCATTTTTAACCCCGAAATAGACAAGAAGGGTTCAGACATACCAAAGTTATCTGCAATTGATTTTGATTTTGAAGATGCCGGGGGTAGTATACGGAATACATCATCATTGAGAGGGAAGGTAGTGTTTGTCAATTTCTGGGCATCGTGGTGCCCACCATGCAGGGCTGAATTTCCTTCCATCGAAACACTTTATTCAAAGTTCGGCAACAACCCCGATGTTTTCTTTTTGGTGATTAATGAAGATAATGACCTTGTGGCAGCAAATGCTTATCTCAAAGAGCATAAATTTTCGGTTCCCTTTTTTACAAGCAAAGGCAATGTGCCGGGTTCGGTTTACACCGGCACATTACCTACTACACTTATACTGGACAAGAAGGGTGAAGTCAGGTTTCGACACGAAGGTTTTGCCAACTATGGCTCAGAGGCGTTCATGACTCAGATTGAAGAATTAATAAAGGAGTAAATCCAAATGCACTACGGGTATAATTTAGTTAAATCGAATAATTTTTTCGGTTTAACTTTTTTATTTTAAATCTATATCGTAATATTGCAATATTATAATAAAGATACAAAACTTCTATAGAATGAAATTTCTATTTTTCCTTGAACTTCTTTTTATCATGATGACAACCACTTCTATGACCAACCCTGCTCCAATGACAAATGAAAAACTCCTGAACGACTCTTTGGAAGTATATGTTGCCAATGCAGAAAAGGACTTTTCCAAAATTCCGCAGGAACGCAAAACTGAGCTGGAAAAAATAGCTTCTTTTATTGAAGCAAGGTTAAAATCAGGAGAGCCCATTCAGCTGACTTATATATGTACGCATAATTCGCGTCGAAGCCACTATGGCCAGATATGGGGAGCAACTGCGGCAGCTTATTATAATATTCCTCATGTAAAGACATTCTCCGGTGGCACGGAAGCGACAGCCTTTAACGAAAGGGCAGTTGCGGCTTGCAAACGTGCCGGATTTGAAGTAAAGAAACTCACCGAGGGCAAAAATCCTGTTTATGAACTTAAGTATGCCTCAAATGCCGAACCTGTCAGATTATTCTCAAAGCTATTTACAGATCAGAGTAATCCACAAAAGGACTTTTGTGCTGTCCTGACCTGCTCACAGGCAGACGAAGCTTGTCCGGTAGTGAAAGGAGCCGGCTTAAGGGTTTCTGTTCCATATGAAGACCCAAAAATGTATGACGGGCAAGCCAATGAAACAGAAAAATATGATGAACGATGCAAACAAATTGCCACAGAGACGCTTTATGTGTTTTCTAAGGTAAAAAAGTAAGCATGTCCCTTCATCGAATTAAAAGAAATCTACCATTATTAAGCGAGATTATTTATGGGACTTACCAAGACAGAGAATTTTTCTACCGAACAAAATGAGGTAGCGACAATCATTAAAGCGCTAGGGCACCCTGCCAGAATTGCTATTGTTGATTATCTGCTAAAAGTGGATGCATGTATCTGTGGAGATATTGTCAATGAATTGCCATTGGCACAGCCTACTGTATCGCAGCACTTGAAAGAATTAAAAAACGCAGGCATAATTAAAGGAAATATTGAAGGAAATGCCATCTGCTATTGTATAGATGAAAACACCATCTATAAACTGAAAAACTACTTTGATACGATGGTATCAACTTTAGACAAGAAAAAACTCAAATGTTGTTAAAATTAAAAGATAAAATCATGAAACTATCAGAAGTAAAACAAATTTTAGGTACTGTTGAAAACGTAAGTTTTGAACTGGAAGACGGTTCATTCGTCCCGGAACATTTCCATGTAACCGAAGTGGGCGTAATCACCAAACACTTTATTGACTGTGGCGGTACAGTGCGCAATGAAAAGGTCGCCAATTTTCAGCTTTGGGATGCCAATGATTTTGAGCATCGCTTAAAGCCACAAAAGTTATTGAGCATTATCGGACTATCTGAAAAAATACTGGGAATGGAAGATTCGGAGATTGAGGTTGAGTATCAATCCAATACTATCGGCAAATATGATTTAGGATTTAACGGCAATCATTTTGTGCTTGTTTCCAAACAAACCGCCTGCCTTGCGCAGGATAAATGCGGTGTTCCACAGCAAAAAGAAAAGGTCAGTTTATCAGAATTGGGAGCGCCCGCGGGCGGCTGTGCGCCGGGTAGTGGTTGTTGCAACTAAGCGACTGTTAAATAATGACATTGGTCAGAATAAAAAAATCGGGATACTGTTCCGATTTCTTTATTCTGACCAATATGAAGGCAATAGTACAAGCCATCTGCTCTTTATTCACAAAAACCATTGCAATTCTAATGCAATACAGCATTTAATGCGAACAATCCTGTAAAATTATAAGACAAGAGAATCCTGTAAAATCACATATCTTGATTTTGCTGCAATTGGGCGATTAAATCAAATTCGGCTTCGAGTTTATAGCTTAGCTGTTCGAAAACCTTATAAAATTTCTGATAAGTATGATGGTTTTCAAGATTCGGCTGATATATTTTCGAAGAATGAACGCTTCTTGCGGCTTCTCTCAGATTTTTGAAAACACCTATTTCTGTCAAAGCCAATAGCGCTGCTCCGGCATTTGCACTATTGGTATTATCATTTACATTAACTGCTTTACCAAAAATATCTGAAATTATCTGAGACCAGAGCGGAACTGTTGCAAAAGTTCCGTTAACATACAGGTTATCAATGTTTCTGTATTGTTGCAATAATTTACCAATGCTATATATTTCAAATAAGATACCCTCAATGGTTGCCCTTACAAAATGCTGCGGTTCGTGAGTGATATTTATTCCAAAATACACCCCTCTGGCATTCGCATTCCAGATTGGAGCTCTTTCGCCGAGTATATATGGTAAAAAAAGCAGGCCATTTGCACCGGCCTTAACCTGAGCGGCATCTTTGAACAAATCTACAAGCGCTTCTTCATAATCAAGACCATTATTAAAGTTTCCAAACTGGCGTGCAAACCATTCGATTGCTACCCCACCATTATTGGTTGGACCCCCAGAGATGTAATGACCTTTATCCAGAATATAATTAAAGAAACGTTGTTTCTCATCATCCAATACGTTTTCACCTGCTACCCGAACTGCACCACTGGAGGTAATTGAAATGATGGCCTGCCCTTGTCCAACCACACCCGAGCTAAGGGTAGCTGAGCAGCCATCGCTACTACCAATAATTAGTTTTGTTTTGTCGGCCAGTCTTAAGGATTTTGCTAGCTCCGGACGAATTTTCAGTTCCGATGTCAGTACTGACATGGGTGTTGAAAGATGATTGCTGTTAATGCCCGCGAAATCCAAAGACTTTGATTCCCAGGTCAGATTATGAATATTAAAAAGCCCGGTGGCAGAAGCCAGACTATAGTCTATCACATATTCACCCGTGAACTGACATAAAATATACTCCTTGAGTGAAATAAATTTGCTTGTTTTAGAAAAACGTTCCGGTTCATGGTTTTTAATCCAGGTAATCTTTGCTAACGGAGACATGGGATGAATAGGCGTACCTGTTGCTTTATAAATCTCAGCGCCGAAAGAAGAATTTTTTAATTCTTCTGCCTCTTTGCGAGCCCGGTTATCAGCCCAGATAATAGCATTTCCCAGAGGTACACCGTTTTTATCTATCGGCAATACGCTATGCATAGAAGAACTAAAAACAATAGCAATGGCTTTCCGTTTCTTAAAAAAAGTGGGGTCATTCAACAAGCCTTTTAATACAAAAAGCACTGTGATAAATACCTGTTCCGGGTCTTGCTCGCTATAGTCAGGCTGAGAATGAAAAATAGGATAAGTACCCTTACGGCGCGTAATTTCTTTTCCCTTTAAATCAAAGGCAATAATTTTTGCGGCGGTAGTGCCAATGTCAATAGTTATAATAGCTTCCATCTTATAAATTTTTTCTAAAATGCCCGGGCGTGTAGCCCGTTAATTTTTTAAATGTGGTTGAAAAATGTTGTGACGAGTAAAACCCTGTATCTAAAGCAATATTGGTCAGGTTCATATCAGAACCTTTTAAGAGCCGGATTGCTTCAGAAATTCTTAAATTAATAAGATAATTGAGGGGCGAAAAACCTGAATATGATTTTACTTTCTCCGTAAAAGCGGTTGTGCCTAAACCCATAATGACAGCCATTTCTTCGACAGTCCATGGGTGAGAAAGATTTTCACGCAAAATATGATCTAATTTCTGAAAAGTCTGGGGAAAATCCCGGCGTTGGTTATCCTGTCTGCTCATTTGCCTGGCAGTAATAATCAACAATTCATCCAATAGGTGATTGATACGTGTTTTACTGCCTAATTCTCCGGTACTTAGTTCACTTTCTATTTTTTGCAGTACTTCACCAATTACTTTGAAGTTTTGCAGGATAGGTTTCTTATTTAAGGACAACATTTTACCAATCAGCCGCTGTTCTGAAACCGGAATATTGCTCCATTCGCCCAAAATTAAGTCTCCCTCCTCTGAAAACAAATGAATATTAATCATAATCGAAATAACCATACCCACATCCCAAACCCCTTTCGGGCTACCAAATATTTGTTTTGGAAATACCAGTATTGCATCATTAGGATAAAGAGTAGCTATCTGATTATCAATCTGCCATTCGAATTTCCCTTCCACAACAAAATAAAATCGTAAACACAAACTTTCTTTCAGGGCAAACGAATCAGGCTGCACATGCTGGATTTTTTTACAAAAAAACTCCGTGATGTGTGGAAAAGCCTGTAATTCAGGGGATTTGCCTTTACAAAAGGAAAAATGGTTCATACGATGATGTTTTCCTCAGAAATAATAGGAATTATTATTTGTAAAAATATCACAAACTTTTCAAGAAATTATTATAAAAATCACCGCTGTAGTTTAATGAAAGATTTTCTTGAAATATTTCTAAACATTTGTACGAATATTAACCCATTAATTACCGTATGAAAAAACAACTACTATTATTCATGTTGCCAATCTTCTCCTTGCTGTTCACGGCGACCAGCTATGCTCAGAGAATTTCTGGAAAAGTAACCTCCTCCAAAGATGGCACTTCTCTTCCGGGCGTGTCAGTACAGATAAAAGGCACCAATACGGGTAGTACTACCGATGCAAACGGCAGCTATAGTGTCAATGCTTCTTCAGGTGTGACTTTAGTTTTTAGCTTCATAGGCTTTAAAAATCTGGAGATAAACGCCGGCAATCAAAGTATTGTGAATGTTTCGCTGGACGAAGATGCGACTAATCTTGAAGAGGTAGTCGTAACCGCTTTAGGTATTAAAAAAGACGCTAAAAAACTGGGATACGCTACTTCAACGATTTCTGCAGATGCGATTACAGAAAACCGTTCACCTAATTTTATGAATACCTTACAGGGCAAAATAGCCGGTGTAAATATCTCCGGTTTGGGTACCGGCCCCAATGGCACATCAAAAATCAGGATTAGAGGTCAATCTTCTTTTGCAGGCCAGAACAACCCGCTGATTGTTATCAATGGTGTTCCTATTGATAATACCAACTTTGGTACAAATCCCGGAAATGCGGCTTCTGATAATTCTATTGGTGTGAGAGGCGGTGGAAATACTTCTGACGGCGGTGATGGATTATCAAGTGTCAATCCTGATGATATTGAAAGTATGACCGTGCTTAAAGGAGCTACAGCAGCAGCTTTGTATGGTTCGCGTGCGAAAGACGGCGTAATTATGATTACCACTAAAACCAAAGGTAGTGGCCGTGGTATTGGCGTAAGTTTCAATTCAAATTATACCAACGAAACACCGCTCGACTTCACAGATTATCAGTACGAATATGGTCAGGGAGAAAATGGTGCTCGACCTACTACGGCTAATCCTACTTCCGGGCAATGGTCTTTTGGTGAGAAATTTCAACCCGGCATGACACAGGTATTGTTTGACGGAGTTACTGTTCCGTATGAGCCTGTTTATAACAGAATCAGGAAATTCTTCAGAAATGGTTCGAATTTTACCAATACAATCAGTTTATCGGCAGGTGGTGACAAAGGTGGTTTTAACCTTTCATTTGCTAATATGGATAGTAAGGGTATTGTACCAAATAATTCATTTAGCCGTAAAACTGTTAACCTTGGTTTTTCTTATGATTTGTCTAAGAAACTGAGCTTTTCTGGTAATGTAAATTATTCTAATGAATTCAACAAAAATCCGCCTAATATAGCCAACCAGGATAACTCGATTCCGACAGCGCTTTATAATATGGCCAACTCCATGCCTTTGGATTTGCTCGACCAAAAGAAATATGATGCTGACGGCAATGAGTTTGTTTATTCAAGATTTAAGAATCGTACAAATCCTTATTGGGTATTGGCAGAACAGTTTCAGAACATTCGTCGTGACAGGCTTTTTGGAAATATTACTGCAAAATACAGCATTTTACCCTGGTTATTCATTCAGGGACGAATTGGTCAGGATTTTTGGTCTCGTGACCAGGAATTTAATAATTTCCCGACTGGCCATGCTTCGTTAAGTCCTGCACCTGCCGGATTTGTTAATGGTACATTTACTCAGGAGTCGAGAAGATTCAGAGAGACAAACGCTGATGTATTGATTTCAGCAAGCAGGAAATTCGGCGACTTTGGTATTGATATAAATGCCGGGGGTAACCAGATGTATCGCCGTTCAGATCTGAACAGTGTACTGGTGCAGGATTTTGTAGTAAGAGGATTATACACTGTTATGAATGGCCGCGTAAAAGACCCTATTTATGGCTTATCTGAAAGAGCTGTTAACTCAATCTATGGTTCAGGAGAATTATCTTATAAAGACTTTCTTTTTGTAAACGTTACTGCCAGAAATGACTGGTTTTCGACACTTTCTCCCGAAAACAGAAGTATTTTATACCCTTCAGTCTCAGGTAGTTTTGTATTCTCTCAGGCGTTTAAATCAACGCCTTCGTGGTTGAACTTCGGGAAATTGAGATTGGCCTATGCTGAAGTGGGTAGTGACACAGATGTTGCTCCTTATTCAAATAACCTGTTTTATGGAATCAACGCTAACTTGTTTCCTAATCCTTCAGGAGCTGCCCAGCCTGTAGGTGGTTCTCAGGGAACTACTGTACCAAATGCAGGCTTAAGACCAATGCAAACAGCCGAGACTGAAATTGGACTGGAGCTGAAATTATTTAAGAATCGTGTAGGTCTTGATTTTGCTGCTTACAGAAAAATAACCAGCGATCAGATTGTTTCTGCACAGATTTCTGATGCCTCCGGTTTTATTAATACATTGATTAATAGTGGCAAAAGTGAAAATAAAGGAGTTGAGTTCTTACTAAATTTAGTGCCTTTAAGAACAAGAAATTTCCAATGGGATCTGACATTTAATGGTTCTTATAATATCACTAAAGTTTTAAGCTTACTGACCGATACACCTGGTGAAAGAATTACAGTAGGTACACACGTGTTTAATGGTGAATTAAGGCAAATAGTTGGGCAGGAAATGGCTCAGATATATGGATTTGGTTATAAGAGAGATGCGCAAGGCAGAAAAATATTCGGAACAGGCGGTCTTCCTATTCGTACAACTGATCTTATTTCATTCGGAAGTGCATTGCCGAAATGGGTAGGTGGTATCAATAATTCATTTAATTACAAAGGGGCCAGTCTTTCATTTTTGATTGATTTCAAATTAGGTAATAATATGTTGTCTGGTACTAATTTCAACCTTATCAGAGAAGGTTTGCATAAAATTACTTTACAAGGCAGAGATGGAATCATAGGCGAAGGAGTAAATGAAAAAGGAGAACCAAATACTGTAAAAGCCAATATTCAGCCTTATTGGGAAATCGTAAGATCGTCTGCTTTGATTGAACCGGTTATTTATAACGGAGGTTACTGGAAACTCCGCCAGATTACTGCAGGTTACGATTTAACCAAATTCCTGCCTCAGAATTCTCCAATCAAAGCAGTAAAACTGAGTTTCGTGGCAAATAATGTATTGATGCTAAAGAAATGGGTGCCTAACATAGATCCGGAGTCTTTTGGCTACTCTTCTGACAACCTGGTTGGAATGGAGTCTACGGGTCTTCCTACTACCCGCAGTTTAGGATTCAATTTAAATGTTAAATTTTAATGCTACCGAACATGAAAAAAATATATAGTTACTTATTGATAAGCTTTTTTATAGTGCTGGCTACTTCTTGCGATAAGGGTTTTGATGAGCTCAATGTCAATAAAACAGCAGCAACAGCCATTAACCCGGTCTTTACTTTCAATAATGCTTTGATTAATGCGTCTTTTCCGGCAGGAATTGTGCAGTATGAAATGGGCATTGTTCAACAAATGGTATCGCCAAACTCAGGTGTACTTGCCGGAGCTAATTTTAATCAGGATAACAGAGATGCAACGCAACAGATATGGCAACGGTATTACAGAACAGTAGTATTGTATACAACTGATGTCATAAAAACAGTAAAGGATGTTCCTGCAAGAAGCAACCTGCTCAATATGGCACGTATCTGGAAAGCTTATGCATTTATTATTTTATCTGATACCTACGGCGATGTGCCTTATGAACAGGCCGGTAAAGGTTTTACAGACCAGATAGTGCTACCAAAATACGATACGCAACAGGCTATTTATACGAGTGTTATTAAAGAACTAACCGAAGCAAGCGCCGCACTTGATGCAACCAAAACACGTGAAACGGCTGATGTGTTGTATGGAGGAGATATTACTAAATGGAAAAAATTAGGATACTCATTATTGCTGCGGGTTGGGATGAGATTAAGTAAAGTTGATGCGACAATGGCCAAAGATGCGGTACAAAAGGCTGTTCAGGGAGGATTATTCAGCTCGAATGCAGATAACTGTTTTATAAAACATGACCCCAATTATGTGAATGGTGTCGGCCAGATGCTTAATTCTACTGAAGCTGCCAACTTCTTTTTAGCTGCCCCTTTTGTAGATTATCTTAAACAAACCAATGACCCAAGGCTTAAATCAATAGCAGTGCGGTATGTTGGGGCTGGTTCCGGCTCAGACCACGTAGCTGCCAGAGCATCTACAGACCCTGCAATACAGATAGGTATGCCT
The DNA here is from genome assembly GCA_943368815.1 of Cyanobium sp. NIES-981. Lineage (GTDB taxonomy): Bacteria > Bacteroidota > Bacteroidia > Cytophagales > Spirosomataceae > Emticicia. Next base: position 4,027 of record CALRLS020000014.1, on the reverse strand, counting down.
TTGGGTTATGATAATAACACCGTTAAAGTGCCTGCTGCCGCAGCAAAACTGGCGAGCTTTTATGAATATAGCCAGGTTGACAGAACCCGTATGACCAAAGTAGCAAGCCCGATGTTTTTGGTTACTTATGCGCAAAACCAGCTTTTACTGGCTGAAGCAGCGCAAAGAGGATGGACAAGCGGTTCGGTGGAAGATTATTATAAAAATGGTATCAGGGCTCACATGGAACAATTGGCTGCTTATGATGCCAATTCTGCCGTAGCAACTGATGCAATTGATACTTATCTGAAAGGCAATCCTTTAGTAACTGCCAGTGCTCTGGAACAAATCAATACGCAATATTGGGTTGCTTCTTTCTTAAATGGGCCGGAAGCATTTGCTAATTTCAGAAGAAGTGGTTTCCCTAAGTTAACACCCAATCCGTTTCCCGGAAAAAGCATAAAAGGGGATTTTATCAGAAGATTGACTTATCCGAATTCTGAGATTTCTGTTAATTCTGTTAATGTGAAGGAAGCCATAAGCAGACAAGGAAATGACGATTTGGATTCTAAAGTATGGTGGGATAAATAAACTGATAATACATAAGGGTTAAATGGCTATTTGCATTGCTTTTGCGAATTAAGCTATTGAATATTTTGATTACAGGTTTTCTAATCATATTAGGAAACCTGTTTTTTCAGAATACAATCTAAGAGCATGTTATATAATCATTATCCAATAAACTCTATTCAATCTAATGAAACTAAAAGACTATTGGTATACCTTAAGTATCATTTTACTCTTCATTCTTGGCTATAATTTCCCGGATACCTTCAGTAGTCTTTTCGGAGTTAAACTCAATACGTTTATAAAGCCTGTTTTACAGCTTATTATGTTTGGAATGGGAGCTACTATGACGGTGAATGATTTTGCAGAAGTTTTCAAGTCGCCAAGAAAGGTGCTTATCGGCCTGGTTTGTCAGTTCACTATTATGCCTTTACTGGGGCTGGCTTTATCAAGAGCTTTTAGTTTCCCGCCTGAAATTGCAGCAGGCATTATTTTAATTGGCAGCAGCCCAAGCGGTCTTGCATCAAACGTGATGGCACTCATGGCCAAAGCAAACGTTGCTTTATCTATTACTATTACCACTCTGGCCACACTGATAGCCCCCCTTATGACTCCCTTTCTGATGAAAGCATTAGGTGGGGGCCTGATAGAAGTAGAATTCTTAAAAATGTTCTGGGACATGACCCAGATGGTACTTTTACCGATAATTCTTGGCCTGGTTATTAATAGGATAATCCCTGAAATTGTGGCTAAATTTATTAAAGTATTACCGTTTTTCTCCATGGCCGGCATTGCCTACATTATACTTGTTGTTACTGCAAGTGGCGCTAATGCGCTCAGAACGGTTGGTTTACTTTTGGTTTTAGCTGTCATCATTCATAATATTTTTGGCTATACCCTCGGCTATATTTTTGCAAGATTGCTGAAACTTAATGAAAAAGATGCCCGGGCAGTTTCTCTGGAAGTAGGAATGCAGAACGCAGGTTTGGCATCGGCACTGGCAAACGAAATGGGTCGCGTCGCCACGGTTGGTTTAGCCTCAGCTATTTTTGGACCTGTTATGAATATTACAGGCTCAGTACTTGCCAATTACTGGGGTAAAAAACAAGCGAACGAAACGTCTTAAAATATAAACCATTCTACTTTAACCTTATTCAACCATCATAACTATGAAAAAAACCTATTTATCAATTTTTCTTTTTATTGTAGCATCAACCCTTCATGCGCAGCAAATATCGAAAGAATACCTGGTTCATCTTACCCGTGAATGGAAAGGCGAAAGATTTCCTGACGGAAGACCCAAAGTAGATGATGTGCTCCTGAAAAGAATGAAAAAAGTAACTTTAGAAGAAGCATGGGCCGTATTAAGAAACCATAATTATAGATACCAGTTTGAAGGAAACTGGCAAACCATTAATCCTGATTCTGTTCTGGTAGGCAGAGCCGTAACAGCTATTTTTACACCGGGGAGACCGGATATTCAAACAGCCATTGACGATAAAGGCCATGAAAAAGACGGTCGCATCAAGTCTCAGAACGCCTGGCCGATTGACCTGCTTGTTAAAGGCGATGTATATGTGGTTGACCAGTTTAATGCCTACGAAGATGGCCCTACTATTGGCGATAATCTCGGCAACTCCATATATGCCAAAACGGGTAATGGCATTGTATATGATGGCGCGGTCAGAGATTTGAGTGGCTTGAAAGAAATAGGCGGCTTCACCTCTTTTTATAGAAGTTATCATCCATCGCATCACTTAAATGAGGCTAAAAGAGCCTTAAATACCACACTTGTGGGTATTAATCAACCTACACGTATTGGCGCTGCTACCGTAATGCCCGGTGACATTGTGCTGGGAAGAGAAGGAGGAGTTTTATTCATTCCCCCTCATCTGGCTGAAGAGGTGGTGAAAGTATCAGAAGTTGTGAGGCTGCGTGATATGTTTGGGCATCAGCGACTCCGGGAACAGAAATACACGCCGGGACAGATTGACACCCGGTGGTCGGATGAAATTGAGAAGGATTTTTCACAATGGCTACGGGAACATATCAATAAATTGCCTGTCGACCCCGCACAGATTCAGGAAATCTTAAAGCAAAGAACCTGGTAATCATATCTTTACTACTATTCAACCGAAGGAGAAATCCCTCTAAAACCTATATACTTAAGTGAACAGAAGAAATTTTTTCCAGAAAGCAGCCGTAAGTTCTGCTTTGGCTGCCACCTCATTTTCGACATTCGGCAATGAGTTTGTTCAGGCCATTGACAGAGCCCCCAAAAGCTCTGCTCCCGCAGATTTGAAAATAACTGATATTAAAGCAGGATATATTCGTGGCGGGCATAGCTTGTTTGTCAAGGTTTATACCAATCAGGGCATAATCGGGCATGGGGAAGGTGTAGATGCTACACCGGGTACCTATCATCTTGTAAAAGCTATGGGACGCAGGATTCAGGGACAGAATCCTTTGAATGTACACCGATTGTTTGAAGTAATCAGGAAATCCGGCTTCTTTGAAGGAGCGCAATCTGGTATGTATGTGGCGGTTCTGACAGCTATTGAAACTGCCCTTTGGGATCTGGCAGGCAAGGCATTGGGTGTACCCGTCTATCAGCTTTTAGGTGGGAAATTCAGAGATACCGTGAGAGTGTATATGGATACGGCCCTCTATCAGAACCAGTTGCCGAAACCTGAAGACTTTGCGAAAGCGGCCCGTGAAGCCGTTGATATGGGATTTAATGCCGTTAAGTTTGACCTGGATCAGGGCAATGACCCTAATAAATATGACCGTTTCAACTGGACGGCAAGCCCGGCAGAACTCCAACGAATGTACGACCAGATGGCTGCCGCCAGAAAAGAGGTAGGGCCAAATATTGATATATGTGCTGATATGCACGGGCGCTACGACGCTACCACAGGTGAAAGAGCCGCCAAAATGCTTGAACCGCTTGGCCTGATGTGGTTGGAAGAACCGATTCCTGCCGAGAATACTGATGCGTATAAAAAAATAACGGCATCAACCTCAACTCCCATCTGCGCAGGCGAAAACCACTATCTGGCCTACGGATTCAGGCCATTGCTCGAAAGTGGAGCGGTTGATATTATCATGCCTGATTTACAAAAATGCGGGGGCTTAGGTGAAGGCCAACGCATTGCCAATTTAGCCAACCTATACTATGTGCCGTTTGCCCCACATATGGTGGCGTCTTATCTGGGTGCAATGGCCTGTGCGCATGTATGTGCCTCTGTACCAAATTTCATGATTATGGAGTGGCAGATATACTTTCATAAAGACCCCATGTTTAAAGAGATTGTTACTTTCAAAGGAGACATGGTGGAGAAGAACGGTTTTATTCGTGTAAGGGATGAACCGGGAATTGGTGTAGAAATCAACGAAGAAGGCATGAAAAAATATGCTACTCCCGGTGTGCCTTTTTTTGAATAGAACAGTATAAGTTCTAAGCATATTATTGTATGCTTGC
>CALRLS020000013.1:0-24925 GCA_943368815.1 Cyanobium sp. NIES-981 | reverse complement strand
CCATTTCCCGTCATCATCACGAGCCCTTATATACAATTTATGAACACCGGGTGATAAACTCCCGACAGGAACATTGAACGTAAGATTGCTAATCTGTTTTTGTAAAACCGGGATAATCGGAACATTTGTAGCTAAACCTATGCCCGGGTCAGTATCAACAAAGAATTCAACTTTATTGATGTTCTGACCATAAGAATGGATTGTAATTAAAATGCCCACTATTAACCCCCAAAGGCTAATTTTATGATTCATTTCAATTCCGGTTTAGTTTCGTTTGATGCTGATAGTAATAGGTATATTGCCTCCGGAAGTAGCACCTTGTGAAAATGTGGTAATCATTGGAAATGGTGGAATACCTGACAAAACATAAGGTTTGGTTCCGGTGAAAACACCACAGTCTATACCGCCTACACCTTTCGCTTTTGCAGGAGAACTGGCATGTAGTATAAAATTATCATCTTCTAAATCATCAAACGTGCGGGGTTCAGATACAACAAAAATAGTGTTGGGAGCTACTGTGAAAAAATTATTATTAATCGGTGTGCCTGTACAGCCTACGCATACATTGTTATAGATATTAGCATTTGATGAGAATGCCAGTTCCGGTGTACCATTCTGATAAATAATATTATTATAGTAAATTGAGATATAATCTGCCCCACCGAAGATAATGTTGTTTTTGATGATATTATCATTACCTGATGTTTGAACTGATCCTAGAATAATATTATTACTGACCAACGAATTATTCATTGATACACCACTTTTTGAAATATTACCTACAAGAAAACAATTAGCTAAAACAGAATTATTGAAGAAACCATTGCTACCTACCATTTCATTAAACATACAATATTCTATATTTAAATCACTTGTACTGGTAGAGAGAGTCATGTTTGCAAAATTTCCGTTATTGGTTCTGATTTCCATTCCATATATTTTTGATCCACTTGAATTAGTGCTGAATGTAATGCCAGTAGCCTTTGCAGTACGCTTATCAAAAGGAGTATTAGGATTTTTATTCAGTAAATAACCCGGTCCTACAATCACTATGCGCTTATTAAGAAAAAGACTTCCGTAATTAATATCAGATGGTTCCATATAAATAGTATCTCCTTCAGCTGCGGCGGCAAAGGCTGTATTGAAATTAGCAAAAACCAGGTTGGTGACTAATGTTACTCCGGGGTTATTATTTACCCTGCGTATAGTAGCCTGTAAAGAAGAAACTGTTAAAAAGAAGAACAATAGTAGAAGAAAGTTTTTCATGGCAATAAATGATTAAAATGTTTAGAAATGTGCTGTAGCTTTCAAAATGCAATTTTAATTACCGGATTGGCGTATGTTTAATACGAGGGTCAGATAGCAGGTAATTGCCTTTAACTATTTGAACATTCAAAAGTAGAGAGAGTATAGATTCAAAAAAACTACTAAATGTAGTAGGGGCATTTGTTTTATAGAGGAGGAATAATACATAAAAAACCCTTGTAAATTGGCTTTTGGTAGCTTCTTTACAAGGGTTTTAATTAAAGGGTATATTTCGAGAGTTATAGTCTTTTCCTCAACGAGGTCTTCGACCGGGCGACGTCCGCTCCGCTCAGCTACCGGTTTGATAGTTTGATTGGTTAACTAATATCAGAATTTCAGAATCATTATTAAAGCGCTTAGCCCGGCGGCTGAGCGTAGTCGAAGGCCGTGCATTGGCTTTTACTACTTCAAGGTCTCCAACTCTCCTTCCACAAATGCCATCAATTCAGCAATATATTCTTTTGAGAAATCGAATTTAATATTGGCGGCTTCGTAAATTTTACCGATTGGAGCGGTATAACCTAATTTCAGCGCATTCAGATAACCTGCTAAACCTTGCTGGGTATCCTGTTTATAGTTTCTCCAGACGCTGATGGCTCCAAGCTGTGCCATACCGTATTCGATATAATAAAATGGCAATTCAAAAACGTGTAGCTGGCGTTGCCATACATATTTTTTGAAACGCTCAAAACCTTTCCAGCTTGTTACGGAGTCAGAGAATAATTCAAAAATTCTTAGCCATGCTTCCTGACGTTCTTCAATGCTATGCGTAGGGTTTTCATAAATCCAATGTTGGAATTTATCGATGGTGGCTATCCACGGTAGCACTTCCAGAATATCTTCCAGATGGTCTACTTTAGCGCGTTTCAGGTCTTCTTCTTTATCAAAGTAAGCATCCCAGTGTTCCATCGAAATCAATTCCATCGACATAGAGGCTAATTCTGCTACTTCTGAAGGCGTATTACGGAAAGCATTTATCGGTAAATCTCTGGTTTCAAAAGAATGAATGGCGTGCCCACCCTCATGTACCATTGTCACTACGTCTCTCAGATTAGAGGTAGCGTTCATGAAAATAAATGGTACGCCTATTTCCTCTAATGGATAGTTATATCCGCCCGGAGCTTTACCCACACGAGATTCTACATCGAAATGCCCCATTGTACGCATGATACGAATATAGTTAGCCAAGCGGGCATCGATACTTGTGAAGCATTGAACCGTTTTATCTAAAAGGTCTTCTCCACTACTAAAAGGCTTTAAAGCGGGTTTACCATCAATATCTACTTTCAAATCCCATGGGCGTAGGTCGTCAACTTTCAATTTCTCTTTTCTTTCTTTGGCCATTTTGTTTACCAATGGCACTACCGTTTCAGCAACAGCCTCGTGGAAATTGAAGCAATCCTGTGCTGTATAATCAAACCGACCCATCGCTGCAAACATATAATCACGGAAATTGGCAAAGCCTGCATTTGTACCAATCTGATGGCGTAGGTCTCTTAATTCGTTGAATAAATTGTCGAGTTTCTCATGCTCCTGATAGCGGCGTTCTGAAATCTTTGTCCATGCCTCTTCTCTTACAGCTCTATCAGGTGATAGCAGATAATCTCCGGCTTTAGGCAAGGTTATTTCTTCTCCTTTGATATTTACAGTCATACCCCCTGTAATGACCTGATATTCGGTTTGCTTAGTTTGTACCTGTGTGGCCAAAGGAATATTCTCTTCACAGAAAATCTCCACTGCTTTTTTCATTCCACGAACCGAAATATCAAAGCCTTTGTCCTCCAATTGATTCAGGTAAGGGCTTTCTAAGGCTTTTTTATTCAATAGGTCGTCATAAGTTGATGAGTTTGGTAGAATCTGCTCCACAAAAAAATGATAGTCCTTTTGTTTTTCTTCACTGGCTGTATCACAAGTCATTTTTATATAACGCCAGGCCATATTTTCTGATAAGTAGGACTCTAATTCACTACGATCAATAAACCACTGACGTAAATCCTGAACATTATTAATCGTGCGATTAACCAGATTTTCATATAAGGGTTGTACTTCTGCCCATGAAGTCAACAAAAACTCTTCTCCTATAAAATTGCGGGCTTTTCTCTGAGGGATTACTATTTCTTCCATAATTCTGTTTTTCTGTGCTTAAACAATGGCACAAATATATGCCATTCTACAAATCCAATAATTAATAATGTTGATATAAATAACAATTAGCTGCCCATAAAGATTCGAATGTCTATGCTATCGGGCATTTTGCCTAATTTTTCGCTTTTTTATTGATTGTTCTTTCATTTTTCAAGTAATTCGTAAAATTATCTATTAGAGCCTGTTTAAATATTGTCTTTCTGACCGAAAAGGTAAGATTTTTTAGTTAGACAAGGCGTATTTTGCAGGCGTAGCAGGCAGCTACGACGAAAAAATACAACAGCGTAGCGCAGTATAACTGAAAAAGCTACCTTTGAAGGTCGAATTATAATACTTAAACAGGCTCTTAACTATGAACAAAAAACCCTTACTGGTAATTGCTACGCTTATTACCCTGACAATTGCCTGTCATAAAACGTTAACTCACACACCAACCGGAGAGAAATTCACACTCAACTACGAGCTAAATCGTTCAGAAAAAGAAATTGTGGCTTATGAAAAAGCCGATGCAGCTATTGGTCTGGATAAACTGCAAGGGCAGACGGTATTCTACGGCAGTTCAAGCATCCGCCTCTGGAAAAGCCTGAAACAAGATTTTGCGCCGCTACCCGTTATTAATCATGGTTTTGGCGGTTCGACTTTCCCCGAAATGACTTATTATGCCGAACGTATGCTTGTGCCATATAAGCCTGAAAAGATTGTACTCTATTGCGAAAACGATATGTTCGCAGGCAAAGAAAAAACACCCGAGCAGGTATTTGATGCCTTTGCAGAACTGGCTACCCTGATTCAGAATCGTCTGCCGAAAACAAAGGTGTATTATATTTCGATGAAACCATCTATTTCCAGAAAAGACAAATGGCAATTAGTCTCTAAAGCCGATGCCTTAATCAAAGCATACATTGACAAGCACAAAAACTTTACTTATATGGACATCGTACCTGTGATGTATCGCCCTAATGGAACTGTAAACGGAGAATATTTTATCAAAGATAGTTTACACATGACCCCGAAAGGCTATGTACAATGGACTTCGGTAGTAAGACCTATTCTTCTTAAAAAACCATAAATAACCTATATTCAATCCCCTATTCAACATGAAAAAAAGTTTAATAATTCTGGGTCTGAGCCTTATGGCAAGCCTGGCATTTGCCCAACCTGCCGAAAGGTTGATTAAAGTAATTGTTGCCCCTGAACATGAAGACTGGACATATAAAATCGGAGAACCAGTGAAGTTTTCTGTAACGGTTCTGAAATACGGAAATCCGCTTAAAAATGTGAAGATTGTTTATCAGATTGGGCCTGAAAAATTTGAAACAAAAAAAGACAGCACAGTTTTAAAAGATGGTTTTATCAAATTAGATGGCGGCACCATGAACACCGCAGGGTTTTTAAGATGCACAGTAATTGCCAAAGTAGATGGCAAAGAATATCGGAACCTGGCAACAGCTGCCTTTGAGCCTGAAAAGATTCAGCCAGTGGTAGAGTTACCTGCGGACTTTGTGCAGTTCTGGGATAAGGCTAAAGCCGATTTAGCAAAAGTGCCCATAGATGCACAAATGACGCTATTACCTGAGCGCTGTACGGAAAAGGTAAATGTGTATCATGTAAGTCTTCAAAATTATCGTGAGTATGGTACTGTACGCTTGTATGGTATTTTATGTGTGCCTAAAAAAGAAGGAAAATATCCTGCTTTATTAAGAGTGCCCGGTGCAGGGGTAAGACCTTATGGCGGAGACATAAGGACAGCAGAAAAAGGAGTTATTACATTTGAAATCGGTATTCATGGGATACCGGTTACGATGGATCTGAATGTTTATACCAATTTAGGTGCAGGGGCTTTGAATTCCTACTGGACTTATAATCTTGACAACAGAGACCTTTACTATTTCAAAAGAGTATATTTAGGTTGTGTAAGAGCTAATGATTTTCTGGTAAGCCTCCCACAATATGACGGAAAAAACCTGGCCGTTACAGGAGGAAGCCAGGGAGGGGCATTATCGATTGTTACGGCAGGGCTTGACCCACGTGTTAAATGGACAGCCCCAATTTATCCGGCTTTATCTGATATGGTGGGCTATCTGAAAGGCCGTGCAGGTGGATGGCCGCATATTTTTGATAAAAACAATCCGCATAATAATACCGAAGCTAAAATCAAAACGGCATCGTATTATGACGTAGTGAATTTTGCCAAACAGCTAAAAGTGCCTTGTTTCTACTCAATGGGCTTTAATGACGAAACCTGCCCGCCAACCTCAATGTGGGCCGTATATAATGTGATTAACTCAAGCAAGACCCTGAAACTCTATCAGGAAACGGGACACTGGACATTTCCGGAGGAAAATGAAACTGTCATGAACTGGTTGTATGATCAATTATCGGTAGCCAGATGAAATTCAATGCATTTCCTGTTATTAGATACCTTCTGTGCCTGATAGCAGGAATATTGATATATTTTCAGACTCATTATTTCCATATAGCTTTTTATTATTTAGGCATAGGGCTATTCGTAGCCTTATGCCTCAGTATTTTCCTTCGCAATACACTGTTTAGGGGCATATCTGCCTGTCTATTACTATTTGTATCCGGTTGGATACTGACTTATCATAAAACCGTTATTAATAATCCTGAACACTTTACCAATCAGGGTACATTTTCTCATTACCAGGCCATTGTCACTTCTAATGCCGAGATAAAACCCAAAACCTATAAAGTTGAAGCAGAAATACTACAAGTCAAATTTTCAGGTAAATGGCAAAAGGCTACCGGGAAAATATTGCTTTATTTCAATAAAACTGAAGCTAAAAGGCCACAATACGGTGATGTTTTTTTGATAAAGAATATGCCATCTGAGATTGACCAACCAAAGAACCCTGAAGAATTTGATTACCGACAGTTCTTGCATAACAAGGGGATATATGCCCATCATTTTTTATGGCAAAGGGAATACTTGCAGATAGGCCATCAACCACTCTCACAAATACTCAATATAGCTTATCAAGCCAATACCTATGCCGATAGTGTTTTTAAGACCCATTTAAAAACTGTCAATGAATATGCCATTACAAATGCAATGGTAGTAGGCACACGGGATGATATTGACAACGATTTACTGAACGCCTATTCTGCCTCGGGAGCTATTCACGTTTTATCCGTTTCAGGCATGCATGTTGGGATTTTGTTTATAGTTCTGGCATTTGCGCTAAAACGGATAAAGACAGGAATTAAATACGGGAACTGGATTTTTACGATTTTGGTACTGGTTCTTTTATGGACTTATGCTGTTTTTACAGGTCTATCTTCCACTGTACTTCGCGCAACGGTTATGTTTTCTTTTATACAACTCGGTACAACTATTAACCGACAGCATAATATTTATAATATCCTGGCGATTTCAGCCTTATTATTGCTCTGTTATAATCCCTATTGGCTGGCTGATGTGGGTTTTCAGTTGTCTTATTTAGCTATTATTGGTATTGTTTATCTGTATCCTTACTTGAATCAGCTAATCAATCCTACAAACCCCATTATTCGGATTCTCTGGGAAGGGACAATCGTTTGCTTTGCTGCCCAATTATTTACGGCCCCCTTAAGTGTTTATTATTTTCATCAGTTCCCGACCTATTTTCTGATTGCCAATCCTTTTGTGGCCTTCTTTTCGTTTGGCATTCTGCCTGTGGGATTATTGTTACTCTTTTTTGCTTCTATTCCTGTGGTCGCTGATGTATTGGCGTTCATCTTAAAATGGTCATGCTATTTATTAAATGAAACTATCTTTATTATCGAAAAACTACCAATATCAACACTAAAAGGTTTTTCCATTTCTGTACCTGAATTATTAGCCTGGTATGGTAGTATCTTTTTAATCATTGCATTTTTTCGTCATTCCGAATTAAAGTATTTACGGGTTTCAGTATTGCTGCTTATAGGTCTGGCTGTGGTAAATATGTATGAAGATTATCAGCAAAGCCAGCAGAAACAATTGACATTCCATTTTATTCCCCGGCAAGCAGGCATCAGCGTAATCAACGGGAAATCTGTCGCTTTTATTGCTGATTCAGGTGTAGTTGACAATAAGAAGGTTTATAATTTTCATTTGAAAAACTATTATGATAAGCAGGGTGTTTCTAATCAGAATCTATTGAACATAGCTGACTATACTAACAGGCAAGGTATGACCTTTCTGGATTTTGAGGGAAAGAAAATTGTATGGTTACAAAAACCATTTAAAGGAACATTACAAGGCAAAGCGAATTATGTTTTATTGTCAAATAATGCCATCAGGAATCTGGCACCTTCTTTTGCTGATTTTGAAACTGAACTGATAATTGTAGACGATTCTAATAAAAGCTATCTGGTAGAAAAACTAAAACACCAGGCAGATAGTTTGCATTTAAATTTAATAGCTTTGCGTGATACGGGTGCGTATTCTATAAAAGCCAATTAATCAATAAAATAGCTCCTAAGCTTTATATAATGAAATTCAAACTTTTTACTATTCCTTTATTAAGTCTTACAATTTCTCTCAGCTCTTTAGCACAGGAAACAGATACTACTGTTGCCACCAAGCAACTAAGTGAGGTAATTGTAAGAGGCTTTGAAACTGAAAGAAAACTGACTGAAACCGCGGCCTCGGTTGGGGTATTGACCATTAAAGACATTGAGCGGTTTCAGAATACAAGCTTAGTGCCTGTTTTTAATACTTTACCCGGTGTGCGTATGGAAGAGCGTTCTCCCGGTTCTTATCGACTCTCCATCAGAGGTAGTTCTATCCGTTCACCTTTTGGCGTTCGTAATGTAAAAATTTACTGGAATGACATTCCGCTGACCGATGGCAATGGCAATACTTTTCTGAATGCCATTGATATGAATACAGTCGGTAATATAGAGGTTATCAAAGGGCCTGCAGGTAGTATCTATGGTGCAGGCACAGGAGGAGTGATATTACTCGGTGGCAATAAAGCTGATGCTGCGCAAAGGTCTAAAGAAAAACCTACGAGCTATATTAATACCTCATTAGGCTGGGGAAGTTTTGGACTACAAAACCGTGCTATTTCGTGGAATCTTGCGACTGAAAAGATTAATTCTGTGGTGAGTTATGCCCATGTGCAATCTGATGGCTATCGGGAAAACAGTGCTTTGGTGAGAGATGTATTAAGCTGGCGTTCAAACTTCTTTGTTTCTTCCCACAAGACGCTCAATGTATCCGCCTTGTATTCTGACATGCACTATCAGACACCCGGAGGGCTTACACAGGCGCAGATGGATTTGAATCCCCGTTCGGCACGACCATCTACTCCGGTTATCCCCGGACCAATTGCGCAAAAGGCAGGTATTTATCAGAAACTATTCAATTTAGGACTTTCGCAGGAATACCGATTTAATGAGCATTGGACAAATGTTACAGCCTTGTACGGTACAATTTCAGAATTACAAAACCCTTTCATTACCAATTATGAAATCCGTAACGAGCAGACCTTTGGTGGGCGTACCCGCAGCACTTATGCTTTCCGTACAGGTAATTTATCTAATCGCCTGACTATTGGAGGGGAATTTCAGAAATCTGACTGGGTAATCCGGAATTTTGGTAACAGAGGTGGCAAAATAGATACTTTACAAACCAATGATAATGTAGGCTCGCTGAGTTATTTTGTATTTACGCAATTAGAAACAGACCTGCCACAAGATTTTATTCTGACCCTTGGAGCTAGTTATAACCGTGTAAAATATGATTTCCTGCGGATTTCAGATGCGCCAAATATCAAACCTATTGATAAATTCCTACCCTCTGCTTTTTTACCAAGAGTGGCTTTACTAAAGAAAATCAAAGATAAAATGGCCATTTTTGCAAGCGTAAGCAGTGGTTTCTCTCCACCTTTAGTGAGTGAGTTTATCGCAGGTTACCAAAGCACAAGCTTTTTACCTTCCCTTACTTCCGAGAGAGGCATCAATTACGAAATCGGTACAAGAGGATATTTATTTAACAGACGTTTATCTTTTGATGCCACAGCCTATGCATTCCGTTTACAAAATACCATTGTGAGACGTGTAGACGAAGCAGGGAGAGAAATATTTGCTAATGCCGGAGGTACTATGCAGAATGGTTTAGAGATACTCTTAAATGGCTGGTTAGTCAAAAATACAGAAGCCAAACCGATTCAGGAAATCCGTCTTTTTACGAGTTTTACCTTAGCTGATTATCAGTTTAAAAACTATAAGCAGGTGCAAACCGATTTATCAGGCAAAAGTCTTACGGGTGTGCCTCGTAAAGTATGGGTATCAGGTTTTGATATGACTACCAAACCTGGTTTTTATTTGAACTCAACCATTAATTTCACAGACCGCTTGCCTGTGAATGATGCCAATACAGTTTATGCTAAAAGCTATTGGCTATTAAACGCCCGGGTAGGCTACCAGAAAACATTTAAGCCTTTGGCGCTTAATATCTATATAGGAGGTGATAACCTGCTTGACAAATTATATAGTCTCGGTAATGACTTAAACCCTGTCGGAAATCGTTTCTTCAACCCAGCCCCTACCAGAAACTGGCAGCTTGGCGGGAATGTGAGGATATATTTATAATGAACCTGTTCAAAATGTTGATCAAGTAATATTAAAAAGTCTCCGGAGAACTTACTTTTTCATTTAATATTTCCGGATTAATTTTTATACAACCCTTAGAGCAATCATAGCTATTGATTGAATGATATGCCCTTGTATCGCCTGTCTGGTCAATTTTTGATATAATGTGAAGATTTTTATCTTTTAACAATAACAGTTTAAACTGGTTTGGATAAAATTTAAATTCGACTCCCCCCTTTCCAAAATTTTCGAATGTATCATCAATACTGACAAAGGAATCCCTGAAGTAAGACGACCTGAATCTAATGCTTTCGACTTGATTATTCTTTATTGTATATCTGAAATTAAGACGTGTCAATACTATCTTTTCTTTCTCTATATAGGTTTCCAACCAGATAGACAGTCCATGTTTATTATTGATTTTATAATATCCTCTTTGTACAGAATTAAATTCATAGTCATAACCCAGCTTAAAAAAAACCTCGGTTTCTCTGACAAAAGATTTAGGGTGGCCTGGATTATATTTAAACTTTGATATGTCAATAGAATCATTACCTGATTTTATCTTTTTGTTCCGGTAAGGGCTATGATACAAAACTCTGTTATCATCTAAAAAAATAAGATAAATAATTTTGTCACTTGAATCTTTCGGAAGCAAATTATTGATTTTATGGGTGGTAGCATAAATTGAATCAGGTCTTGACTTGTTACGCCGCGGAACAATTGTTATTTCTGAATCATTTTTATGAGGATACACCTTTATTGTATCTTTTTGTGGAAGTAAGGTAACCTCATCCTCCATAATTCTTACCATATAACAGCCTTCGTTAAATTTTAACAATTTATTGCTGAGGCTGGTATCTGCATTTTCATCGCTAAATGCTGTAGCAGTGTTTTTTGAATCTTTTACTTGTTCTTCCAATGAGGTATAAGACATAGTAGGGTCATGCAAAATCCTGAACAGCTTTTGCCCGGATGAATCCTTCTTAACAATACATGAATCAGTTGTAATCATCAAAAAAAGTAAAATAGAAATAGTATATATCTTTTTCATTTTAATGGCATTTTAGGAAGATAGGAATAGGACATTTGAAGAGATACGCTAGATTTATTGGCTGTTCTATGCCAGGAAAAACCCTGTATAAGGTGCAAAGCATTCTGAATATCTAAATAGTCAGAATCATTTATTGTTAATTCTGCTGAAAAAAGATTTTCCACAAAAATGCCTATTCTCATACTCCCACGATTATAAAGATTTGACGTAAAATCCTTATAAGGCACATAATCCATTTTTAAAGCCGTAGCCAGTTCATAGGCATTCTCTTTATAACTGGTATATCTATCAAAACTCCATCTCACACTCACAGGCCGGTTATCTAAACTTCTCCAGTCAGGTTTAAACTTATATCCCAGAAAACCACTCCCTGTCCAGTATCTGTCTCTTCCATCGCCCAGCCATTTTCCAAAAGGCGGACCGTCATTTATATAAGAAAACTCTAAACCAAATTGAGTTCCGATATATACACTACCTACTCTCTGATGTCTGAATTCCAGATCACTTGCACTTCTATTTCTATCTATCAATATCATATTACTTGATAACGCAATAATATTTGAGTTATCAGAAGAAAAACCGGGTTGCAGAAAGTGAGGTAGCATCTGAACCTGATGATTTAGTCGCCTATGTCCCCACTGAACTCCTCCGACCAATGACACCATGGCCTGTGGCCTGAACCTGAATAATAC
This sequence comes from Cyanobium sp. NIES-981, assembly GCA_943368815.1. GTDB lineage: Bacteria > Bacteroidota > Bacteroidia > Cytophagales > Spirosomataceae > Emticicia. Next base: position 13,147 of record CALRLS020000013.1, on the reverse strand, counting down.
ATCTCTCATGCTTGAACCCATCCCTCTGCCTATTAAAAAATTGAACGATGTTACAGGCACAAAAAATAACCTCTCGTTTTTATCTATATAAATAACCGGAGAGATAGATGACACAATCCTAAAATGAGATAATCCACTCTTAACCCGCTTAGGTTGAAAATTAATATCTCCTACAAGCCTTATTTCTGCCTGTGTCCTTACTTTCTGAGCATTTGTATAGAAATAAGGTAAAAGAAAAAAAATGACGCATATACTTATTTTCATGGGCAGTATAGTCTTTAATTCTAAATAATATTATAGTACCGAAACAGATTAGAATCTGTTTCGGTAAATCTATATTCTTAACAAACTTTCTACAAGTTTTTCTTATTCATCGGCACCCATATTCAATAATTACTAAAACATTTTATAAAAAAAGGAGCAATGATATCTAAATCACCGCTCCGTGTGCTACCATTTCATTTTTTGTCTTTACTTACCCGCCTTTATCATCTTCAAACAAACCGGCATTGATACTTTTATTTCTTTGCCTGTAGGGGTTAAAGTCCCATTTTTGGCATCTCTTTTAAATAATACAATATTATCGCTGTCCTGATTGGCTACTAATACCCATTTGCCGCTTGGGTCAATCATAAAATTACGAGGCGTTTTACCTAAAACCGGTTCGTTAGTAATATAAGTTAGCTTGCCTGTTTTCTGGTCGATGCTATAAACAACCACATGGTCGTAAAAACGATTAGAACCATATAAAAACTTACCATCCGCCGAGATATGAATATCTGCACAAGAATTTTTGCCTTTATAATCCGGAGGTAGCGTAGAAAGCGTCTGAATTTCCTTCAATCCTCCATTTGCATAATTGTATGCTGTTACGGTAGCGTTCAGTTCCTGAATCACATAAGCCCATTTGCCATTCGGGTGAATCGTAAAGTGGCGAGGCCCGGCACCATCTGCTGTTTTAGTAAATGCAGGTGTTCCGGCAGCCAGGTGCCCGGTTTTAGAATCGAGTTTGTAGCTTACAATCTTATCAATGCCTAAATCTGGCACAAATACATCTACGTTATTAGGCGCAATATTTACTGAATGCACATGCGGAGCTTCCTGACGGCTGGTATTCGGGCCTTTACCTTCATGTTTAATCGTTTGGGTAGGTGCGCCCAATGAGCCATCTTTTTGTATCGGCAATACGGATATATTTCCACCCATATAGTTTCCCACCAAAGCCCATTTACCGGTTTTATCAATAGAAATATGACATGGGCTACCTCCCTCTGCTGATTGTGTATTTAATTTTGTCAGCTTACCTGTTTTATTGTCAAACCCATAGGCATTTACAGTACCATCCTGTGTTTCACCAACGGCATAAAGAAATTTTTCATTAGGGGCGACAGCCAAAAAAGTAGGGTTTTTAAGGCCGCTGGTTTTATCAACAACTGCCGAAAAATCTCCTGTCTGGGTATTAAATTTATACACATACATTCCATCGCTGCCTTTGTTGGTATAGGTACCTACAACCAGATAATAATCGTTTCCTTGTGAATAGCTATCAATTGACTTAAAAAGGAGAAAAGTTAAGCAGGACAAACAAATAGTTTTGAATGACATGGTTGCATACAGGTTGAATAGTTTTGAATATAAAATCTGTCAAATATAGATACTTTTTAGGTTTTTTGTTTATTTGCAGCTTTCAAATACAAATATGCAAAACCTGATAATTACCACCGTAAAAAGCGAAGCAGATGTAAGAGGTATTCTGGCGCTTCAGCAAAAAAATCTAAAGAAGAACCTTAGTCCCGAGCAAATTGAGAGCCAGGGTTTTGTAACCGTAGAGCATGAGTTTTCTGTTTTAAAAGCCATGAACGATGCCCAACCAAGTGCGATTGCGAAAGATGGCGATATAGTAGTTGGCTATTGCTTAGCCATGTTACCTCAATTCAGAAACGATGTGCCAGAAATCAGAAGTCTTTTTGATACCATTGATTTGATAGAATTTGAAGGCCAGCCATTAAAGGAGTTCAACTATGTAGTAATGGGACAGGTATGTGTGGGTGATGGCTATAGGAGTATCGGGCTTTTTGATAAAATGTACCAAAAGCTGCGTGAGGGCTTATCTGATAAATATGAAATGTGTATCACCGATATTTCGTCCAGAAACGTGCGTTCACAAAAAGCCCATGCACGCATCGGTTTTCAGAATATCAAGGATTTTCATGATACCGAACTGAATGAAATCTGGCGTGTAGTACTATGGGATTGGCGTCAATAATGTCAGCAATAATCAGATTGTAGGGGTACTCAAACCATCGTAATTTTGATACACCAAACAATCAGAAACAAGATGGAAACTATCGAAAATCAAGAGCAGATAGATTATAACAGAATAGAACGCGCTATTCGTTTTATTGAAGAGAACTTTCAGAATCAACCTAGTCTGAAAGAAATCGCCGACCATGTGGCACTATCTGAGTTCCATTTCAACAGGCTTTTCAGTAAATGGGCAGGTACCAGTCCGCAACGTTTTATGCGTTTTCTGACGAAAGAATTCGCCAAAGAAAAACTGACACAAAGTGATAATCTTTTAGATGCTACTTTTGAATCGGGATTATCAAGTACAAGTCGTTTACACGATTTATTTGTAAGCTATGAAGCCATGACTCCAGCCGAGTTTAAGTCCAGGGGCGAAGGGCTTACCATTCATTATGGCATTCATGAAACACCATTTGGCGAATGTCTCATTGCTGTAACTGGAAGAGGTATTACAGATTTGCGTTTTCTGGAAAATGAGGACAAGGAAGAAGTGATTGAGCAACTCAAAGAAGATTTCGCCAAAGCTGAAATCATTTCCGATAATAAGTTTACGAGGCCTTTTATTCAGCAGATATTTTACGAAACCGGTAATAATGACACCCCTGTAACATTATTATTGAGAGGCACGAATTTTCAGATAAAGGTCTGGGAGGCTTTATTAAAGATTCCTTTCGGTCAAATGGTAAGCTACAATACTATTGCACAAGCCATAGGTAGCCCAAATGCCCATAGAGCCGTCGGAACAGCCATTGGTAGCAATCGATTGGGTTATATTATTCCGTGCCATAGGGTATTGCAAAAAGTTGGCGGTATTGGCGGCTATCGTTGGGGTACAACCCGCAAGAAGGCTATTCTGGGTTGGGAGATGGTAAGGGCTTAACCGACTTCTCTTTCCAAAGTAAATACTCTTTTCTCATACAAACCGCACAGGGGCGATATGTTAAGGCTATCGCCTCTGTTTCATTTTCAAAAAATACCCTGTTCCCAACTTTCATTCTCCTGCCTGCCCTGCAATCTAATCTGCCATAAATTTTCAACCTTTTGTTTCCGCCTAAAGCTATTTCTCTGCTTTGAATCTTTTTCCATAGTCTTCTTGACCTTGCAAAAGGCACCTCTCCTAAATCTTTGTGTAGTATCATTTTGCATCATGAAAAATGACTCCCAGATTGATTCTTTCTCCACTCTTTATCTCGCTTACTCCATGCCGCATGGTGGTTCGGTAATAGCCTTTTGTACCCAAAACTGGACGAAAATTAGTGGTAAAAACAACTGCTTCGCCTTTGTTGGCTTGTAGTGCTATTGGTTTCGATTGCATTCTTGGGCGATTCTCTACCATCACAAATTCTCCTCCCGTATAATCTATCTGTGCCTGGGTTAGAAAGGTTACCATCTGAAACGGGAAATAGACTTCTCCGTATAAATCCTGATGCAGGGCGTTCCAGTCACCTGCATGGTATTTCAGAATTAAGGGGGTTGGGCGATTCTGCCCGGCCTGATGGCATTTTTCCAGGAGTTCTTCCAATTGATTAGGGAAAGTTTGTTGAATGTCCAGTTTACCCATCCAATCATTCGCTACCTTGGCCAAATATGGATAAACAGATTGGCGTAATTCGGTTATAATATCCGGTAATGGATATTTAAAGTACTTGTATTCACCGCTGCCAAACTGATAGCGCTTCATATTAATGACACTTCTATAAAGACTGGCATCATCATAAGAGTTAGCCAATTGATTACATTCATCATCTGAAAGAATTTTGGGTAAAACAGCATAGCCCTTTTCATTCAGGTGTTCGGCGTGCTGAGACCAATCCAGGTTTTCTATGCGTTGTTTGATACTTGCTGACATTTGATTGTATTTATTTTGGCAAAAATGGGAAAATGATTGCCTGGAAGCGACCCGAATCTTGCTGTCTTTCAGAAAAGCAAGAAACAGACTGCTTTATTAACAGCAGTATGCTTATTTTTGAGTTTTAATTGACAAAAGCATGAACCCTGAAGATTTACGACCCATCGAAGAAACACTCGACCCTGCTGGCTGGACTGATATGAGGGCCTTAGGCCACAAGATGATTGATGATATGATTGATTATTTGCAGGGTTTGCGTGATAAACCTGTTTGGCAAAAACCTACAGACACATCAAAAGAAGTACTCAATCGGTCGCTCCCGCAGGAAGGTCAGGCTCCGGAAGAGGTTTATCAGGAATTCCTGTCTTATATTTTACCCTATAATAAAGGTAATATTCACCCTCGTTTTTTTGCGTGGGTACAGGGTAATGGTACGCCTTTAGGTATGTTGGCAGATATGCTTGCATCCGGTATGAATCCTAATACAACTATTGGTGACCACGCAGCAATGTATGTGGAGCAGCAGGTAATTGAATGGTCGAAAGAAATGTTTGGTTTTCCGGAGGATGCAAGCGGACTGTTGGTAAGTGGTGCTACTATGGCCAATCTAACAGCTTTGACAGTAGCTCGAAATTCATTAAGCGATTTACAAGTCAGAAATAGAGGGGCAAACGATAAGCTGACGGTTTATTGCTCGGCAGAAACACATATCTGCGTTATAAAAGCAACTGAAGTTTTAGGCATAGGGAGCGAGCGGACAAGAATAGTGCCTGTAACAGATACTTTTCAAATAGATATGGCCGCTCTTATAGCCATGATTAAGGCGGATATAGCCGCAGGTTTCAGACCGTTTTGTGTAGTAGGTAATGCCGGAACAGTTAATACAGGAGCTATTGACCCATTAGAAGAGATTTATCAGGTATGCAAGCAATTTGGTTTATGGTTTCATATTGATGGCGCTTTTGGCTCATTGGCAAAATTGACACCTACATTTGCTGAAAAGCTAAAAACCATCGAAAAAGCCGATAGTCTTGCCTTCGATTTTCATAAATGGCTGCATGTGCCTTATGAATCTGCCTGCGTTTTAATCAGAGATAAGAAACTCCATCAGGCCGCTTTCTCATCAGTACCCAATTATCTTACAGCCCATGAAAGAGGTCTGGCAGCAGGCCCCGAACCCTTGACTAACTATGGCATTGAATTATCCCGAAGCTTTAAAGCATTAAAGGTCTGGATGTCGTTGAAGGAGCATGGTATTCAGAAATATGGCCGATTAGTACAGCAAAACCTCGATCAGGCCAGATATTTAGAGCAAAAAGTGTTGCAAACTGCAAATCTGGAGCTTTTAGTACCTGTGAGCATGAATATCGTCTGCTTCCGTTTCAATGATGGCAAGCATTCGGAAGAGGCGCTGAATCAAATGAATAAAGAGATTCTGATGCGCTTGCATGAGTCGGGTATAGCTGTGCCATCATATACGCTTATTCACGGCAAATACGCTATTCGTACCAATATTACCAATCATCGTACCCGCCAGGAGGATTTAGACCTATTATTAAGCTCAATCATGGATATTGCTGATAGTCTTTTGATACGTATAATTGATTTTGATACTACTAATCCTGCCCATTTTTCAGCTTTTAAATTTATTAATTATGCCTGGATTAATAAATACTTTAAAGTTGAACAGGGAGATATAGATTCTTTAGAAAACCCTGAAAAGTATTTCTTAGAAACCGGAGGCGCTGTTTTATTAGCTTGTCGGGGTGACGAAGTTTTAGGAACTACTGCCCTAAAACCTATGGGAGAGAATAGCTTAGAGCTCTGCAAAATGGGCGTAAGTGATGCCGCTCTTGGTTTAGGTATTGGCTATGCTATAGGAGAGGCTGCTATAAAGAAAGCAAAAGACCTGGGAGCCACCAGAGTATATTTAGAAACTAATTCCAGCCTTAGTCCTGCTTTGAATTTGTATAAAAAACTGGGATTTTCAAAGGTAGAAAATTTCACATCCCCATATGCACGAGCCGATGTGGCGATGGAAATGTACCTATAGTTTTTCATGAAAAACTATTATCTTCGCAGTTTAAATAACCAAAGCTCTAATTATATGAGAAAAAAAATCGCCGCTGGCAATTGGAAAATGAATAAAACTCTTGAAGAAGGACAAATCCTTCTATCAGAGGTAGTTAATATGGCTAAAGATGAGATTGTTAATCCAAACGTACAGATTGTAGTTTGTGTACCGTTTCCTTATCTAAGCACTTTCGGAAAATTAATTGATACTTCTAAAGTAGCTTTAGGTGCTCAAAACTGTTATCCAAAGGCTTCTGGTGCTTATACTGGTGAGGTTTCGGTGCCTATGTTGCAATCAGTAGGGGTTACTTATATTGTTATTGGTCATAGCGAACGCCGTCAGTACTTCAATGAATCAGACACTTTTATAGCCGAAAAGGTAAATGCAATTTTAGAAGCAGGATTAACACCTATTTTCTGTTGCGGTGAAACATTGGAACAACGTAATGAAGGCATTCATTTTGATTTTGTATCAGGTCAGTTAACTAACAGCCTTTTTCATCTTTCGGCTGAAGATTTGAAAAAAGTAGTGATTGCCTATGAACCAATCTGGGCTATCGGTACGGGCGTAACAGCCTCAAACGACCAGGCACAGGAAATGCACAAAGTTTTAAGAGACCATCTGGCATCAAAATATGGTGCAGAAATAGCTGAAGAAATCAGCATTCTATACGGTGGAAGCGTAAATGGTGCCAATGCACAAGAGCTTTTTGCCTGCCCGGATGTTGATGGTGGTTTAGTGGGTGGTGCTTCTCTGAAATCAAGAGAGTTTGTGAATATTGCTAAATCGTTCTAATCTATACGAAGGCGTGCTATGATTTTCATGGCACGCTAATTCACTTTTTGTTTTTTCTTTCGTGGTTGAAGAAAATAAAAAATACCTGCCACAGAAGCGACCAATAATACAATCAACAATATCTTCTGCAAATTCCCCTCATTAGGGTTCTCTAATAATTTTCTGATTTCTTTTGCCTGATAGCCAGTCCAGACGGCAAGAATTGTACGTGGAATCATCCCTAAAAAACCACCCAACAAAATATTTCTCAGCTTTGCACCCGATAGAGCAAATACGAAATTGGTAAGGGCAAAGGGTAGAACCGGCGACAGCTTGGCAAAGAAAATAATCTTTAATTCCTGCTCTTTGATATTCTCTAATATCTCCCTGATTTTCGGATTCTCTGATAAATAAGTCCTGAAACGATCTTTGTCCAGCCATCGGGTCAACATATTCACCAGAAATATGGCAGCCATATTTAGTGCAAGTAAAGGAAGAACTGCCCTCCAACCCAAAAAGTAACCGAAAACTAAAGCTAAAAAAGTAGGAGGTGTAAATGCAATAGTAGAGGTGATACAACAAAGTATTGTAATAAGCAACCATATTTTAGCATCATAACCGCTTATTTCTACCTCATGGGCAATTACCCAAAAGGTAATGAAAGAAGTAAAAATAAGCGGGACAATCGTTAAGAAAACGGATGAAATAAGGGCAAAGGAATATTTACTAATCTCTTTCAAGTGTGGTCAAATATGTTAGCCACAAAATTACAAATTAGAAAACCCCAAACCATGGTTTATAATAAAATTCCGAAACGAATTACTATCGGAGAGTTATTACCGCCTAAACCTTGCGGACTGATGAATCCCTTATTAGGATATCCCAAATTATACATTAAGGCCAGATAGCTTCCTCTTTGTCCTTGTCGACCCTGATAAAAACCAGCACCAATTAAGGGAGAACCCTCCCATTTCTTTTTCCCATCAGGGTAAGGATTGCTGGGATTTGGAATATATGAGTAGAACTGGTCAGAATAAGCATTCATCATTTCGTATTCAGCTTGTGCAAAAATCATCTTAAATAATGGTTGACGAACAAAAAGTTTAGGCCCGTACACAAAATTGCCACCACCATTGAATACACCCTGATAAATAATATTAGCACCAAGCCCAACTACTGTACCTTTGTCGCTAACTTCATAGCCCACCATGGGAGAAACATCTATGTAGAAAGCACCAAAAAAACCAAGCCAGAAGTTTCCCCCATAGCGCAATTTATCTTTCCAGGCTGGTTTAGGTTGTTCAAAAAATGCTGGTTTTTCTTGTTCTCGCGGTTCTTCTTCTTGTGCAAATGCAGAAAATGCACAAATGAGCAGGGTAATGGTTAAAAAAATCTTACGCATAGGTTAATGCTGTTGTTTCTTGTAAAAAATCAGGCAGTTTAATGGTCTCTAACAATCGTTCTTCAAGCATATTTGCCCACTCCTCTAAGTAAACGATTAGGTCTTCACGAACATTGTGGTGCAAATAACGTTTTTCTATGGGCAAACGCATTAAAATTTCTTTGTCCGATAGTTTCTCAAGATTCTGCAAATCTTCCAGAGAAAACCCTGCTGTCAATAAGTCAAAAATTATCAGGTCAATAGGCATTGTGCTGGCCTCACAATAATCATTCAATTGCTCGTTCCAGTCACCATGCCCTTGCTGGCATAGGCATGGATTTCGGCTTTGCTTCTATGAGTAACTTCCTGTGCCAAATTGCCGCAATTACAGCTACCCATATGTCCCCACATGTATTGGCTACCGTTTTGCAGTTTATCAGCCGTACGACGAATTGCCTCTATGATTTCTATTTTTGCTTGTGCCATAATTATTCTACTTAACGCCCTTATCTGTATCCCAGGAGCCTTGTAATTTACGGGTATAAATAATTTGTCCGGTATGATAGGCATTGTGCGTACCGATATGTGCAATAGTCGAATACTTTTCCTTCAACTTGGCTTCATCGGCCGTCTCTACAAATTTTTCTAAATCTGCCAATACCGTATCTAATCTTTTAACGACAGACTCCCAGCTTTTTTTGTCAAAATTCGTAAATGTTTTATCATTGTCACCATCATATTTAGCTACATCCTGCCCTTTGAAGCTAGCTAATACACGTTCATTCCAGAATAACAGGTGGTGCGCTAACTGTCCTATTGAATGATTGCCCTTGCCATCATTCCAATTAGCCTGGTCGACAGTTACACCATCTAAGGCAATATTTACAGGCACAAACCAGTCTTTGTCAGTATGTGTCGTTTTCAATTGCTCTAACAAAATAGATTTGAGTGTTGGTTCAGGTTTTGTTTGTCCCATTGCAAGATTAGTGATAAGTAGGAGTAAAAGTATCTTTTTCATAATGTTAGATTTTTATTATGAAGTTATGATTTTTGTGGGATTATGGCAATGATGATGGAAAATTTATGGAGAAAATATTAAATTGTTTTTCATCCATTTTAGTAGACGCAATGTTTGCTTCTCCAAAGGGCTATAATTCTTAGTGAATTATCTATTGTTTTTATCTTCGAATTGCATTTATAGGATTGCATTGACCAATGAAGATGAGGTAGAGACCTACCGCAGCATGGCGTCTACAAAAACAACAAAATTATATCAACACAATATCATTGGCATTAGCCACTTCAAAATTCTGGGTTTTCAGATTCGCTAATAATTCAACTGAAGGCACTTTTGTACGGGCTACACCAACCATTATTCCGTGACTGTCTATTATCTCAACTACTTCGCCCACTTCAAAATCGCCTTTTACTTTTTTGATACCTACGGCCAACAGGCTGCTTCGCTTTTGCAAGGCTTTTAGGGCTCCTGCATCAATCTGTAAAGTACCCACAGTAAGGCTGCCACTGGCCAGCCATTTATTTCTGGCCGACAGATTAGCTCCTTGAGCAGAGAACTCGCTCCCGGCCTCTCCATGCATGGCTTTCAGTATACCATCCTGCGTTTTCATGCCGAAAATAATCACCCTGATACCCATACGGGTAGCCAGTTTGGTAAATGTAAGCTTTGATGCCATACCTCCCGAACCCAAAGCTGACTTACTATTGTCTACCAAACCTAATATATGATTATCAATTGTATCTATTTTACTAATGATATTCTTGTCCTTGTCCAACAGGCCACCAACAGATGTGCAAATCATGAGTATTTCAGCGCCAAAGCCTGTGGCAATCAAGGTTGCCAGTTCGTCATTATCCGAAAACTTTAGCTCACGGTTACTTACTACGTCGTTTTCGTTGGCAATCGGTATAATACCATTTCGCCATAATTCCTGATAGGTTTCTTTTAATTGCAAGAATTGCTCACGGTTGCCAAAATGCTGGCGTTCGCATAAACTCTGTGCAATCTGGATATTGTATTGAGAGAAATACTTTGAATAAATATTAAGCAAGAGCGGATTACCAATAGCAGCAGCGGCTTTTCTCTCGGCAATCTCCCCTGAATAGTTCTTAATGAAATGCTTACCTGCCCCTACCGCCCCGGAAGATACTATGACGATATTGTAACGGCTATGCAATTCTGACACCTGACGGGCAATATCGGCAATAATTGTTTCGTCCGGCTCACCATTGCTTTGGGTAATAGAGGCCGTTCCGAATTTAATGACAAGGGTAGGTAATTGACTCATTTCATTGGCTGCTTAGAGCAGATTTTATACTTTTCTTGACTATTGTCTGACTGTTGTCTCTCTATAAAGAAAAAAGACGCATGGTATTGCGTCTTTTTTCTTTATTACTTATGATTTTATTTCTTTTATCTCTAAACTTTCGCAGGCCCGGCGAGCAGCTTCCTGTTCTGCTTTTTTCTTGTTCCAGCCCCCACCTGTGCTGATGGCCTCACCATCTACTTTTACCTGGGCTACAAATTCTTTATGGTGATGCTTACCGTTTTCCTGCACAATCTCGAAAGCAATTTTCTTACCCTCCTGCTGGGCCCAACTTAAGAGGATACTCTTATAGTTGGTATTGGTCTGAATAACAGTATCAAGATCAAAATAATTGGCAATTAGTTTTTTCAGAATAAAAGTACGTGTAAAACGGAATCCTTTATCTAAATAAATGGCGCCAATCAGGGCTTCCATGGCATCTCCGTACATCGAAGTACGGTTGTGAGCGATACGCTGTCCGTCAAACTGAATCAGTTTTTCCAGACCAATTTTACGGGCCACCTGATTCAATGATTCTCTGTTAACAATCCTTGAACGGATTTCAGTCAGAAAACCCTCATCTTTGAACGGGTATTTTTTGAACAGGTATTCTGCTACTATCATACCAAGCACCGAATCACCCAAGTACTCCAGACGCTCGTTAGATTCACGGAAACCACCGATATTTGTCTCTTTTGAAGCAGAGGTATGTCGAAAGGCTAACTGATAAAGCAAGGCATTACTCGGCTTTTCACCAATAATTTGCTCTACAGCTTTTCTAAACTCACGTTCTTTTGAACCTGACTTGAAAAATCCCCAAAAATTACTAGCCTCCGACAACACGATTCGAAATTATATTTTCTTAAATATTAGCGTAGCATTATGTCCGCCAAAGCCAAAACAATTACTCAAAACTACATCTATTTTTTTAGATTTCGCTACATTAGGAGTTAAATCTATTCTTGGGTCGATTGTCTCGTCAATATTGAACAGATTTATTGTCGGCGGAACCAGCTGATGCTGTATGGCAAGCACAGCGGCAATAGATTCAACTGCTCCCGCTGCCCCGAGTAAATGGCCTGTCATTGATTTGGTCGAACTGATACTCATCTTGTAAGCATGGTCGCCAAACAATTGTTCTATGGCTTTAATCTCCTGCGGATCACCCAATGGTGTTGATGTACCATGAGTATTGATATAATCCACGTCTTCCGGCTTCATATTGGCATCATCCAGCGCATCCTGCATTGAAAGGAAGGCACCGTAACCCTCAGGGTGTGGTGCAGTAATATGATAGGCGTCTGAAGACATACCACCACCTACAATTTCGCAATATATTTTTGCTCCACGTGCTATTGCGTGTTCATATTCTTCCAGAATCAATGCCGCACCACCATCGCCTAATACGAAACCGTCACGGTCTTTATCGTAAGGGCGGGAACCTGTAGCCGGGTCATCGTTTCTTTCAGACATGGCACGTAAACCGTTGAAACCTCCGATACCTGCCTGAGTAATGGCGGCTTCTGAGCCTCCTGAAATACAAAGATTAATTCTACCTAAGCGAATATAGTTAAACGCATCTATAATTGCATTGTTGGTAGAGGCACATGCCGAAACAGTGATATAATTTGGCCCGCGGAATCCGTATTTGATAGAGATTTGTCCCGAGGCACTGTCGGCAATCATTTTTGGAATGAAGAACGGATTAAATTTCGGAGTACCGTCGCCATTGGCAAAGTTGATTACTTCTTCTTCAAAAGTTTTCAAGCCGCCAATACCTGAACCCCAGATAACCCCTGCTTTATTTTTATTGATTTGTTCTAAATCAAGACCAGAATCCTTAATAGCTTCGTCTGACGCTACTATGGCATACTGGGTGAATAAGTCCATTTTACGGGCATCCTGCCTCGGTATAAACTGTGTGACCTCAAAATTTTTGACCTCACAAGCAAATTTCGTACGGAATTTACTGGCATCAAATTTAGTGATAATGGCTGCGCCGCTTACACCGTTTGATAATCCATGCCAGAATTCTTCTACCGTATTCCCGATAGGCGTTATAGCCCCCAATCCTGTTACAACTACTCGTTTGAAAGCCATAAAATGAGATTTGAAGTTTCAAAGTTATAAAGTTTCAAGTTTCAGGCTAATTTCATGAAACTTGAAACTCGCAACCCGAAAATTATTTAGAATTTTCTTCCAGGTATGTAATAGCCTGACCTACGGTCTGGATATTTTCTGCCTGGTCGTCCGGGATTGATACATTAAATTCTTTTTCAAATTCCATTATCAATTCCACGGTGTCTAATGAATCTGCTCCAAGATCATTTGTGAATGATGCCTCCGGAGTTACTTCTGACTCATCTACGCCGAGTTTTTCTACGATAATTTTCGTTACTTTAGATGCAATTGCTGACATTTTGAACTGTAGTTTGGTG
>CALRLS020000012.1:0-27696 GCA_943368815.1 Cyanobium sp. NIES-981 | reverse complement strand
AAACCACTCTTGTTATCTTCATTGCTGTTGATATTAATACCACCCGTATTGTTATTCACAATTCCGATGCCATTATCGTTATTTTTCCATAGGGAATTTCCTATGCCGCCACCGCTTGTCGGGGCAGGCGTGTTTACCAGTATCACTTGTCCGTTAGCATCAACCGAGAGTACTTTTTGCGTAGTAATTGAGGTAGGAGCCTCACTGCTCAGGTTTGATAATATCAAACCATTATTAATATATACATTACCAGTATTTTTATTGGCAATATTATTATCGTTAACTGTCCATTGCGATGGTTCTGTTGATGGTATCACCGGTACACCACCTGAGTTGCTCACTACACCTACTGAATCTCTTACCAATATCAGATTTCCGGCATTATCGACAGTAAGCACTTTACCGATTGGCTTACCGGCAGTAGAACCAGATGTCAATTGTGAGACAGTAAGCTTCCCTGTTTCTATTTTAATGCCATTTTTCGCATTTAAGCCATTATTGATATTTACGATACCTGAATTGCTGTTGCTGATAATGTTATCACTAAGTGCCCAGTTGATATCACCACTACCTACTGTAGGAGCAGGGCTATTGGCAAAAATAACATTTCCCTGATTATCGACAGATAAGAATTTCTGGCTGGTAATGCTTGTAGGGGTTTCACTGGTAATTTGGGGTAATTTCAGACCGCCGTTAATTTGTACTGTACCTGAATTATTATTTGAAATATTATTACCGCTGATATTCCATGAAGAAGGACCGCCCCCGCCTACACCTACCGAGTCTCTTACCAGTAGCAGGTTTCCAAAATCATCAACTGTAAGCACTTTACCATATGGATTATAGGCTCTTTCATAAGCTGTCAGATTCTGAAATTGTATACCACCCTTCAATACTACTTTGCCACTATTATTAACATTAGTTAAGATATTATTATTTTCTTCCCAGAAACCGCTTACAACCGTAGTCTGGTTTTTGGAAGTCCCCACTGAGTCTTTTACTAAAACCAATAAGCCGTTTTCATCAACCGTCAGGACTTTCAGGTTTGATTTACCGGCAGGTGAAGTAGAACGCAGATTTTTGAAGCGGATATTGCTCACAACCACGTCTCCGGCATTGCTGTTTTCAATGGCATTGCCTTTTGCTGTCCAGTAAGAGGATTGGCTGACAGGTATTGAAGAGCCTAAACCAATGGAGTCTCTTACGAGTATCACTCTACCATTTTCGTCTACAGATAGTACCTTCTGATTCGGTCTTCCGGCTAGTGAATTGCTGGTTAATTGTTTAAATTGCAAGCCACTGTAATTCCCTGATTTACTGTCAATTGTAAGAGGGCTTTCGGGTGACTTGGTATTAATACCTACAAATCCTTTAGCAAAATCTCCTGATATAAGCGGCCCATTAAGGCTTCCGTTTTCAATATAAAGTTTGTTATTGCCTATTTCATTAACTCCGGCGTTATTTCCTAGATAAACGTTTCCGTCACCTATCGATTTCTGCCCCGCCTGTGTACCTATGGCTATATTCTGAGAGCCAATTACATTATAAAACAAAGCGCTTGTACCAACCGCTACGTTGTCGCTACCTGTCTGGTTATTAGGTAATGACTGATACCCGATAGCAACGTTGTTCAGGCCTGAATTAGTCTCATGCAATGCATATGCTCCTACAGCCACTGAGTTGAATCCCATGCTGCGATACCCGGCCCTGTAGCCGAAATAAGTATTGCCGAATCGGTAGTCGATAAAACCTGAGCGGAAATTATTTACCTTAAATGATAAAGAACTCGTGTCGGTTGTACCTATAAAATGTAAATCTGAAACAGTACCTGCATTACCGTTAATGCTCCAGGTAGCATCGCTTGTAGAGGCATCTTCTCTGAGCGATTTTCCGATACTATTGGCTGCTAAACTTTTCCATGCCTTACCATCGAAATAATAAAAGCCTGCCAGGAAATCTGTCTGGAAAATCATTAAGCCCGTAGCAGGGTTTACAATGTTACCTCGTTGTGACAAGGTCATGCGTGGAATCAACAAACCTTTGGTGTTTGAAGAAAGGTCTAATAATGCCGACTTATCGGGTTTCGATGTGCCGATACCAACGTTTCCAGAGCCTGAGGTTTGTGCCATTAAAGGGTAAGCACCTAAGAGTAGAAACATAATCTTCCCTACAAAAGAATAGCGTTTCTTTAAAATTAATTTTAATCCTGACATTGTGTAAAAGTTATTTATAGCTAACCTGTTTTCGATTGGGATCGGGTCGTAATGCTTATAGCTAATCAGTTTCAAATAGTATGCCAAAAATTCATTTTTTGCATTTTTGATTATAAATAGCTGATAGTAAGGTGTTTATGTTTTGAGTGCGTAGAAGATGAAAAACTGGCCAGAAGAAATTATTTTTTAAATATATATTTTTTTAAAGCTCAAAGCATGGAATTGTGTATTTAAAGATGTTATTATTCAAAAATTTCTCCGAATAGTTATATAATAGAATATTGTTTTGATAAAATTACTTTTAGCCGAATAAACATTAAATACTAATAACAATTAAAGTTTGGGAGAAGTAAATAAAACTAATTACTTTTGCGGTAATCAAGACAGCCTTAGAGCAGGTTTAAATATTGTTATTCTGACCGAAAAGTTTAGATTTTTTAGCTAGACAAGGCGCATTTTGCAGATGTAGCCAGCAGCTACATCGAAAAAATGCAACGCAGTATAGATGAAAAAGATAGACTTTGTAGGTCGATTCATAATATTTAAATATGCTCTTCCTAACTTTTTGTAATTTAATTCTAAGCCAAAAAAGTACCTATATTAAGATGAAACGAATTGCAGTTTTTACCTCTGGTGGTGATGCCCCGGGCATGAATGCTTGTATAAGAGCGGTTGTGCGGGGAGCTCTTTATCATGGATTAGAGGTATTTGGTATCAGGAGAGGATATAGCGGAATGATTGCAGGAGACATATTCCCGATGACTTCACAGTCTGTCAGTAATATTGTACAACGAGGTGGCACTATCCTGAAATCAGCACGGAGTAAAGAGTTCATGACTCCCGAGGGAAGAAAGAAAGCCTATGAGAACCTCATGAATGCGGGGATTGAAGGCCTGGTAGCTATAGGTGGAAACGGAACATTTACCGGCGCTGAAGTTTTTTATAATGAATATGAACTCCCGACAGTAGGTTGCCCGGGTACAATTGATAATGATTTGTATGGTACTGACTATACCATCGGATTTGACACCGCTGTAAATACAGCCCTGGAGGCAATTGATAAAATTCGTGATACAGCCGATTCGCACGACCGTGTTTTCTTTATAGAAGTGATGGGTCGTGACTCGGGTTATATTGCTATTCAGTCTGGTATTGGTGGTGGCGCAGAAATTGTAATGGTGCCGGAAACGCACACACCATTGAAAAAAGTAGTAAGTACACTGAAAGATGGATGGACACGTTCAAAGTCTTCATCGATTGTTGTAGTGGCAGAGGGTGATGAAGAAGGCCATGCAACTGATATTGCAGAGAAAATAAAAGCACAGGTAGCCGATAAATTAGATATCAGGGTTACAACCTTAGGGCACATTCAAAGAGGAGGAACCCCCACTGCTTATGATCGTATTCTGGCAAGCCGCTTAGGACTGGGAGCAGTAGAAGGTTTAATAAAAGGAAACAAAAACGTGATGGCTGGAATAGTTAATAATGAAATGGTGTATACTCCTTTTATTGATACTATTAAAAAACCTAAGCCAATCCATGATGATTTGCTGAGAATGGTACATATATTAAGCCTTTAATCTGACCATGCTTGTCCTGACCGAAACCTATTCTGTTGCCAATCATTTTCTGGCAGAACTCCGTAACAAGGAAACTCAGAAAGACGCCATGCGGTTCAGAAAGAATATGGAGCGGCTGGGTGAAATATTTGCTTATGAAATATCCAAGACTCTGAGTTACCAGAACCGTGATGTAGAAACGCAATTGGGTGCAAAGATTACTCAGCAGGTTTCGCAACAGGTGGTACTGGTTACTATTCTTCGGGCAGGCTTACCGCTGCATCAGGGTCTCTTGAATTATTTCGATAAAGCTGAAAACGCTTTTATAGGCGCCTACCGTGGCAAGCATGATGAGAAAGAATCGTTTGAGATAGAGATGGACTACATCACAAGCCCTGATATTCAGGATAAAGTATTGATTATCAGTGACCCAATGCTGGCAACCGGAAAATCTATCGAAAAAGCATACCATGCCATGCTTCGTTATGGGATTCCGGCAAAAACACATATCGTATCGGCTATTGCCAGCCGCAGGGGTGTGCGTTTCATTAAAGCCCGCCTGCCTCAATGCCGTTTATGGATAGGGGATATTGACGAAGAACTGAATAATAAATCTTATATAGTGCCCGGCTTAGGCGATGCAGGTGATTTATCTTATGGTGGAAAAGTGTAATCCACTATTTGGGTTTATCTAAAGTTGCTTTTAGCTGAAATTGTAGGACAACTTTCCTCCCTGATATATTTTCGAGAATTGGTTTCAGAATCAGGTTGGCATTCTTCTTAGTTTGTTCCAGTATTCCCATTTCAAGCGCCGATTGTTTAATCTTTTCCTGCGCACGGCTATAGGCTTCATTCAGTAGAGCCTGTTCGTTCATGAAAGCATATTCTGTATCATAAATCCTCGAATGCTCATGGTCAATACTATAATGACAAAGCTCGGGGTCAGGCAGATGCACAATCAGTGTATCGTCTTTTATTGCTACATCTTCGGCTCTCACCTTAGTCAGGTCTATACAACCTACGGCATTTCCCTGTACAATCAGAATTGCTTTTGGATTTGGCAGATAACTAACCTGTAATTCCTGCTCTACTACATCACGAAAAGTGAAGTTGGTCAGTTCTATTTTGCCCAATGCAGACATTTCTTTCAAAACTACATTATGCGAAGTCTGGATTCCCTGAAGCGAGAAAGGCTTAAAAGATTTGATTTTTTCCCATAAAAAAATCGAACCAATCACAATGAAGAATATAATAAGTATACTGCGCAGGCCTCGAAACATGGGTTTGATAATTTAGTATTATTCCATTTCCGTAGGGACGTACGGTTCGTTGCGTGATTTCAATACGTTTCTACAAAAAATCCACATTACCACCATCTATTTCTTTTTATCCTTATCCTTTTTACCAAACAAAGAGAAATGCACATAACGCTTCGGGTTTGCTTTCAGGTCGGCCATCAGGGCGGCAAGATTGGCTGCAGTTTTATCTAAATTTATATAAAGGGAGTCGTCAGATGCTAATTTACCGATAGTTCCTTTACCCTGATTAATATCTTTCAGAATACCCTGCATGCTTGCCACAGAGTTATTGAGTTGTGCCATCGTTTGCCCTAAGCGGATTGCATTGAGCGAATCTGCAAAAGTATTTGTCTTTTGAAGAATCGGTTTGATTTGCGCATCCATACTAGTGGCAATTCCATTCAGGTTTGCAGTAAGTGTTGCGGCATTGGCGGTAATAGCCGATAGATTTTTAGCATTGGCAGCCACTACAGTATTTACCCCGGTAGTTGCCTGATTGGCATTAGCTACAAGCGCCTTTAGCGCCACGCCTGTCTGGTCAAATTGTTTTACTATACTTGTGAGAGTAATAATCAAAGAGTCGGTATTTTTTAAAATCGGAGTGGCTCTTTCGCTCAGACCGCTCATCAGACCGCCTTCAATCTCACTTTTTATTATATCTTCATCCTTAATCGGGGTTCCTGATAGAATCAGCAATTTTATCATTTTACCCCCTAATAAACCATTATCTGATAGAATAGCAACTGAATTATCGTTAAGTACAATATTCCGTTTTATGGCTAAAAGAACCTTTACTCTGTTCTGGTTCTGGTCGGGCACCACATCTACTACTCTTCCGATTGTTACACCATTGTACATCACAGGGTTTGAGGTTTGCAGACCTTCTACATTTGAATAATAGGCGTAGTATTCGTTTTCTGTGCGGAAAACATCCAGGCCTTTTAAAAAATTAAATCCAAGATAGAAAATTGCGAAAGTAATGATACCTAAAAGACCTACTTTTACTTCTTTTTTCATACTAAACCCTGTGTGATATGGTGAATTGAGAAACGAAATTTGAATGGATTGTCAACATTTTTACAAAAATACATTGTCACATTCGTGTTTTAACGTTTCGTTTTGATATTTATTTTTCGACCTCTTCTTTATATATTTTCAGGGCTTTTACGATAGCCTCTGCTATTTTCTGATGCCCATCTTCGCTTTCCAGTATTTTCCTGTCGGTGGCATTGGTAAGGTATCCGGTTTCAATATATATTCCGGGCATGGTGGTTTCCCATAGAACCTGAAAACCTGCCTGTTTTACACCTCTGCTTTTACGTCCTGATTTCTGGAACTGTTTCTCTACTTTAGATGCAAGGTTTAGACTTTGTTTCATAAAGGCATTCTGATAATTTGCCATCTTGATATGTGCCAACGGAGAATTGGGGTCGAAATCATAATTTTTTTCGTAGTTATCTTCCAGCAAAATTACACCGTTCTCGCGTTTGGCCAGTTCCAGATTTTCTTCTGTTTTATGAAGCCCCATCGTATAGGTTTCAGAACCATATATTTTAGACGAATACGGATTGGCATTCACATGAATACAAATAAATAAATCGGCTTTATGACGGTTGGCAATAGAACCCCGCTCGTGTAAGGGGATAAACACATCTTTCTTACGGGTATATACTACCTTTACGCCCAGCTCTTTTTCAATCAGTTTACCAACCTTGAGTGTGATACTAAGCGCAATATTTTTTTCTTTCAATTTTCCGTGACTCGTACCGGGGTCTTTCCCTCCATGTCCGGCATCTATAACGATGGTTCTTATCTTATTTTTTTGAGCCTGAGCAGCATTGAAAGAAATAAGCGCGATAAATAAGACTTTAAGAAATTTTAACATGATTTTACAGGCAATCGTTCTGTCTATAGCATTAATAAGCTAATTTTGTGCCATGACTTATCGTTATGGAGTTAATAGAACGAATTTGTACGCAAAAGTACTATTTTTGGAGCTAATAAAATATAAACTTTTCGTAAACCCACTCATATTGCATGAGGAAGTCTATTAGTTTTTCGGTATAATTTTTAAATATCATAATCACTTGAAGTTTTTCCTCATAGTTTGTTGTTTGTTTTTCAGTGTTTCAGCATTTGCGCAGTTTCCGGCAGTAGACCCCCTCAAACGTGGAGGAGGGAATAACGGCTTTGGACAACCGCTTCCTGAAAACACCCGAAAAGCCCGCACAGTCGGGAATAAATTATTTGCAGAAAAACAGGATACCGTAAAAGTAGTTATAGCTGATTCATTAAAAAGTAAAGACAGTAGCCTGCAATCAACAGTAAAGTATACCGCACAGGATTCGACCATATTGGATGTTGATGGCAAGACCGTACACCTTTACGGGCAAGCCAAGGTTTCGTATGGTGATATTGAATTAGAAGCCGATTATATCAGATTAGACTGGGGCAAAAACGAGATTTTTGCTCACGGTGCTCCGGATACGACCAAGCAGGGAGAAAAAGTAAAAGGGAAACCCATTTTTTCGCAGGACGGAGATAAGTACAATACAGATACAATCAGATATAATTTTAAATCGCGCAAGGCAATTATTAAGAATATTGTCACGCAGCAGGGAGAAGGTTTTGTGCAGGGCGAAAAGGTAAAAAAAGACCCTGAGGATAATCTATATCTGGTTCATGCCAAATACACCACCTGTAACTTAAAAGAACCTCATTTTCATATAGCTGCCCGGAAAATCAAATTGGTTAATAAAAAGCAGGTTATTTCCGGCCCGTTTAATTTTGTTCTAAGCGGTATACCCCTGCCCATCGGCTTACCCTTTGGATTTTTTCCTGTCCCCAAAAAGAAAGAAATCGGCACATCAGGTATCATCATGGGTTCGTACGGCGAAGAACCCCGCAACCGTGGTTTCTATTTTCGTGATTTCGGCTATTATTTTGCCATCAATGAAAATATCGGTGCGAAGGTTCTGGCACAAATCTATTCAAAAGGAAGCTTTGGGGTAGGTATCCAGTCAAGCTATTCGAAGCGTTACAGATATTCAGGGAACCTGAGTTTTCAATACAATTATAATAAAGCTGTTGCGGAGGTAGTAGACCCGACAACTACACAGGCAAGTGCCAAGGATTTTAGTTTAAGCTGGGCACACTCACCTGCCAATAAACGCCCAGACAGGAGTTTTTCTTCGTCAGTGAACCTGAGAAGCAATGGGTTTAACAGAAACAATGTTAATACCGCTGATGTGAGCAACTACCTGAGCAGTAGTTCAAACTCTTCTGTACAGTTTGGCCGCACCTTTGCTCAGAAATTTGTAACAAGCACAGGTCTGAATATCTCACAGAACTTCACAACAGGGCAAGTTGATGCCTCATTAAACTATAGCCTTGGCCTAAATCAGTTTAATCCTTTTGTGCCTGAGAAAAAAATGATTGGCCGATGGTTCGAATCGTTCAGGGTGGGTTTAAATGTAAGCGGTGGTTATCAGGCTACCAATACTACCAGAAATAGCATTACCAGTTATTCAGAGTATAGAATTGTTCGTCAGTTGCCGGACGGTAATTATGAATCAATTGAGGCAAAACCATTGACTAATGAAGAGATAAGAATACGGGATGCTAATCCTCTGACGCTGACCGAAGAGCAAAGAGAGCAACAGAAGATTTTACAGGCCAGATTGAACAATGTAAGAAAAATTAATAGCCTGAGTGCATTGAGCGATATATTGGCCGACGGGCAGTTTCGTACCACTTATTCTATACCTATCACACTGCCTAATTTCAAGATTGCCCGATATATCAATTTTACGCCAAGTGTATCTTTAAGAGGTGATATTTTTACACAATCGCTGAGTTATCAATATATACCAAGCCAGAATGCCGTGAAGATAGATACCGTAAAGGGTTTTTTCCCGACCTATCAGACCTCTGTTTCAGGTAGTATGAATACCCGTATTTATGGTACCTATCAGTTTAAAGGTAAAGGGCGCTTACAGGCTATCAGACATACCCTGGCACCTTCTATCAGTGTTAGCTATGCACCTGACTTTACAAAGAATCTCTTTGATTATAAAATCGTTCGTCTTGATCCGACAGTAGATACAGTTAATAAGCTGACCACATATAGTGCATTATACAGGCTATTGCCGAGGTATCCTACTTTGGGGGCATCTGCCGGAGCATCCGGGAGTATCGGCTTTGGTATAACAAACCAGTTGGAAGCTAAAATCAGGTCGAAGTCAGATACAGCAGCGAAAGCCTTTGAAAAAGTTTCATTGCTCGATAACCTGAGTATCAACGGAAGCTATAACCTTTTAGCTCTCGGGGATTCCATGCATCTTTCAAACATTAGCGTATCTGCTAATACTAATCTGTTTAAAAACCTGATTAATATTAACCTTTCGGGTAGTCTTGACCCATATTATTATAAACAGGAAAGTACGACAGAGTTAAGGGATTTGAATCCTGCCGGTCGTATCACAAGATTTTATAAGATATCCAAAGCCGGGAAATTCAGTTTAGGCGATCTGGCTACCTTGCGTTCAGCCAATATTGCGATAGCTACCCGCTTATCGCCTGAAACTTTTGATAAAACAAAGGCAAAGCCTAGAGAAACGAAATCTAATGACCCTGCCATGGATGCTATGAAGAAGTTTGTAGCGGCTAATCCTGAATTATACGTCGATTTCTCAATTCCCTGGACATTGAGTCTGAGCTATAACCTCAATTATTCTAAACAAGGTCTGGCAGATGCCCAGATAACACAGGCAGTTACGGTGCAAGGTGATTTCAGCCTGACACCTAAATGGAAAATAGGATTTAATACGGGTTGGGATTTTCAGTTTAAGGCAGCAACCCTAACCAATATAAGTGTACACAGAGAATTGCATTGCTGGGACATGAGTTTTAACTGGACACCCATTGCCGGAAATAATCTTCGCTCCAGCAACTACTCATTCGATTTGCGTGTGAGAAGTTCTTTGCTACAAGAGTTAAAAGTAAGCCGCCGCCGTCAGACTTACGGGCAAGGTGGGTTTTAGGTAATTGAGTGAATGAATGATTGAGTGAATGAGTGATTGGGTATCAGGTACACGGTCATTTAGCAAAATTTAATTGCAATTAATTTAATGATAAATATCTGGCAGTCAATAAATTTATCACTAAATAAAACAAACAAAATGGTATTAATTGCAGATAGCGGCTCAACCAAAACAGACTGGCGCATTCTGGATGGAAATCAGATAGTAGGGCAAACTCAGACTGTGGGTTTTAACCCTTATTATCAGGATGCTGATGCTATCGCCACTGAATTACAAGCCAATCTGCTGCCATATTGCAAAGGTAAAATCACCCGGGTTTTTTATTACGGCACAGGCATAACAAATGATGAAAAAGCGGCTGTTTTAAAAACTGCCATTCTAAGTGTTTTTGATGAAATTGAGCATATTGAGGTACAAAGTGATGTATTTGGTGCAGCAAGGGCTGTGTGTGGGCACGAGCCGGGGATAGGTTGTATCTTAGGCACAGGTTCTAATTCCTGCTATTTTGACGGTGAAAAAATTGCTTTTCAGGTACCACCCCTGGGTTTCTGGTTAGGTGACGAGGGCAGTGGAGGACATCTGGGGAAATCCCTGGTGTTGGCCTACCTGCACAAAGAAATGCCTGAGAATCTCAGACAATTGTTTGAAGAGAAATATGGTGCAATGGACAGACTGCTGGTTCTGGATAATGCCTACCACAAGCCATTTCCCAATAGATATTTTGCATCATTTGCCAGATTTTTATTCGACAATATCCAGAACCATTTTTGCCATGATTTAGTAGTCACATCTTTCAATCTGTTTTTTGAGAAGTATATTCTTAAATATCCGATGTGTTATGAGCTAAAACTCAATTTTGTGGGTTCTATCGGCTTCTATTATGAGAAAATTCTGAAAGAAACAGCAGAAGATAAGAAGCTGCAAATAGGTAATATTTTGGCGGCTCCGATTGATGGATTGGTAAAATATCATACGATTTGAAAAATGGTCTTATAAATATGCCCAAACCAACTCCATATTTAATCCTTCTCACTGCTATGTACATAGCAGGAATCATTGGCTTAAACATTCCACAAACAAAGAATATCTTTCAGTGGCTCACACCTTTCAACCTGCTTGCTTCTTTAGCTATTCTCCTGTATTTTCATCGGCAATGGAATCGTAATTTTATTGCTTTTTGCGTGATTGTTGTTCTGGTAGGCTTTTTTGTAGAGGTCGCAGGAGTAAAAACCGGAGCTATATTTGGTGAGTATCAATATGAAACTACTTTAGGATTCGAGATATTGGAAGTACCGCCAATCATTGGCCTTAACTGGCTTTTATTGATTTATTGTATAGGTAGCTCGTTTTGCAGAACATCTCAGCCTATTTATATAAAAGTAATATATGGCGCATTATTAATGACAATGCTTGATTTTTTGGTAGAGCCCGTAGCCATCGGCTTAAATATGTGGTCGTGGAAAGAGGCATTGCCACCGGTTCAGAATTATGTGGCATGGTTTATCGTTTCGGCCGTTTTATTAACGTTGTTCCATAGTCTGAAATTCAGAAAAGATAACCCGATTGCCTTGTGGCTCTTGGTTTTACAGATTTGTTTTTTCGGCTTCCAGAATTTTATCTATTAACCTCTATCAACCCTCTGACTAAATGACGATTGATTCACATCAACATTTCTGGTATTATAATGCCGAAGACTATGCCTGGATTGACGATTCCATGCGAGCCATTCAGCGTGATTTTTTACCTGCTGATTTAGAGCCGATTTTACAGAAAAACGGATTCGATGGTTGTGTTTTGGTGCAGGTGAATCAGTCTGAGCAGGAGAATCATGATTTTTTGAAATTTGCTAATCTGTATGATTTTATCAAAGGTGTAGTGGGCTGGATTGATTTAAGCGCAGAAAATCTGGAAGAACGCCTTACTTATTTTAAGCAATTTGCCAAACTGAAAGGCTTCAGACACATTGTGCAGGGTGAACCTGTGGGCTTTATGCTGCAGGAAAGGTTTATCAGCGGTGTAAAGAAATTAGCAGATTTTGAGTATACCTACGATATACTCATTTATCCGAAACAATTGAAAGATGCCTTGCATCTGGTCCGGGAATGCCCCGATAATAAGTTTGTGATAGACCATATCGCCAAGCCGGATATAAGGCAGAAGGAGATAAGCAAGTGGTCGAACTACATGAAAGAGATTGCACAGCAGGAAAATGTTTTCTGTAAGATTTCAGGTATGGTAACAGAAGCCGACTGGTACAAATGGAAGAAGAAAGACTTCTATATTTATCTGGATATGGTTCTTGAATTTTTTGGTACAGACCGAATCATGTATGGCTCTGACTGGCCTGTATGCTTAGTTGCAGGAGCCTATGAAGAGCAGTTGTCTATCGTGCAATCCTATTTCGATAAATTGAGTACAACTGAAAAAGACAAGCTTTTTGGTGGCAATGCTACCCGTTTTTATGGCTTGTAAAGAACAAAATATCCAAAAAAGGCATTTTCTATGTATGTCTTTTGTATTTTTGTTGCTTTAATAATTTAACCACTCATTGGGTAAAATTAAAATATATTATCCCTACGGGATATTGAGCTACAAAAATGCTTAATATTTCTACCGATATATCGTCCCTACGGGACTGAAAATGATAAAATGGTCATTGATTAAATATCCCGTAGGGGACGCCTAGTCGGGATAGTATATCGGTAGAAAAAGAACTAAAATAGCTTCTAAGTCCCGTAGGGACGATATATTAAATTTTTAATGATTTTTCAACCAACGAGCCTAACTCCTTAAAATCTATTCGATTTTAAAATCATACATCGCTTAATGAAAATTTCAATTGTTACAGCCGCTTATAATTCTGCCGCAACTATACGTGATACTATTGAGAGTGTACTCTCGCAAGATTACCCCGATATTGAATATATTGTGGCCGATGGTGCATCAAAAGATGGCACTGTTGAGATTCTGAAATCCTATGGAGATAAAATCAGATGGGTATCAGAAAAAGACAGCGGTATTTACGAAGCGATGAGCAAGGGCGTAGCAATGGCAACCGGAGAAGTAGTGGGTATCATGGGTTCAGATGATTTCTACCCTGATACGAAGGTTATTTCTAAAGTAGCAAAAGCCTTTCAGGAATCAAAAGCAGATTCGGTTTATGGAGACTTGTATTATGTAGATAATGAAGATGTAAACAAGATAGTACGCAACTGGAAATCAGGCAAATATGATAAAAAACGTTTTCTGACAGGTTGGATGCCCCCGCATACTGCCTTCTTTCTGAAAAAATCTGCTTATGATGCTTATGGCTTATATGATACATCCTTCAGAAGTGCCGGAGATTACGAACTCATGCTCCGGATGTTATATAAACACAATGTATCATCATTTTATATTCCGGCAGTACTCATGAAAATGCGTACAGGTGGTACCAGTAATGCCTCATTAAAAAACCGTATCAGAGCCAACAAAGAAGACCGCCGCGCCTGGGATATTAATGGCCTTACCCCAAAGTGGTATACGATTTATGCCAAACCATTATCGAAAATATTGCAGTGGATTGTGAAATAAAATTGTCTGAACTGTGATTTACCTGATTTTGTGATTTCACTGATTGTCCAACGGACTTTATGATTATCATTATTATAATCAATAAAAATTGAAATGCATTTTCACTGAAATCAGGTTAATCAGCTAAATCACAGTTTAGACAAAATCACACAATCAAAATAACCTTATTTCCCTTCCCCCGAAACTCAAAACTTTCGCTTGTAACCTTACCCATCATTACCAACCCTATAGGAGACTGGGGAGATATTACCATAATATTTCTGCCATTTAAAGCAACAATACCTGCACCGACAGCCACAAAAAATTCACCCATACTGGTTGAAACCAATGCACCCAGGCTAACATTTGTACACTGCAATTGAGGATTGATTTTTTCTAATAATTGTCTTTCCTGGCGGGCTTGCTCGTACATACGTCCATTCATTTCACGGTCTATCTGTCCCATTGCACGAGCCGTTTCATATTTATCTCCTGCAGAACTTTTTCCCTCTTCATTGGCTGAATTCTTAGCTGCTTCCATAGCCTGCCATGAGGTATCCATCCGTTTCTCTACAATTTCCTTTACTTTCTCTAATAGTTCTGCTTTCATAAATCAAATTTACAATGTGTTTAGTATGGCATTTAAGCCCCCGGTAAAATTAAGCAGATTAGTATAACCATATTTCTCCTCCAACAACTCAATGGCTTCCTGACTTCTATAACCACTCTGACAATGAATAATCACGGTTTTATCTCTTCTTATTTTATCAATATGGTCCTCTAATTCTGAGAGCGGCATCAGTTCACCACCAATATTATAGGTATTAAACTCATACTCTTCCCGCACATCAATCAACTGAAAGGGAGATTCTCCGTTAACATCCGGCTCGGCCAGTAAATCAAGATATTGCTCATAGCTTATTTCATTTCCTGCGTATTTATCTCTGGGATTTATGCCACAAAATGCCTCATAATCTATCAATGTTTCGATAACAGATGCATTCGGTATTTTGGGGATTTTCAGCGTTCTGCTTTGCATAGATAGCGTATCAAGCATCAATAATTTACCTGCCAATGGCTCACCGATTTCAGTAATAGCCTTGATGGTTTCCAATGCCTGCATAGAACCAATGATACCGGGCAACACACCCAATACACCCGCCTCAGAACAATTAGGTGCCTGCTCAGGTGGGGGTGGAGTAGGAAATAAATCGCGATAAGTTGCCGAACCTTTATAATTAAACAAAGCTACCTGTCCTTCAAACCGATGAATTGCGCCATACACAAAAGGTTTGTTGAGTATCACACAGGCATCATTTATCAGGTATCTTGTCGGAAAATTATCTGTTCCGTCTACCACTATATCATAAGCCTTGATGATTGCCAATGCATTGAGTGAAGATAAACGAACATCGTATTTGACAATAGTGACTAAGGGATTCAGCGCCTTTAATCGTCTTTCAGCCTCCAGTATTTTAGATTTGCCAATTTTATCAGAGGTATAGAGAATCTGTCTTTGCAGATTACTCAAAGCAATGGTGTCGTCTTCTACAATACCTAATGTTCCTATCCCTGCGGCAGCAAGATACAACAGCACAGGACTGCCCAGACCGCCGCATCCAATTACCAGTACTTTCGCCTCTTTTAGCTTCTCCTGACCCTCCATTCCAAATTCAGGTAACAGTATCTGGCGGTCATATCGCCTTATTTCTTCTAAGCTTAAAGCCATGTTAAAAAATCTTAAATTTGATGAAAAATTAATATTTTTTATAGTTTTTTTTCTAACTAATCTAATTTTTCAGGTAAAAGTACGTTTATTTGTTATTCTTTAACAAATTTAAAAAAAACAGTGTTTCTAAAAATGAAGAAAATAATAGTGGCTCTTTCGGTTAGTATTTTTACTGCACAATTTGCAATAGCACAAACTCCCAAAACTCCGGTTAAGAAGGCTCCGGCAGCAACTGCAAAACCGGCTTCACCAAAGCCGATGATGGCAAATGCAAGCGCTCCAATGAAAAATACAATTGATTCGCTTAGCTACGCAATCGGAATGAATATCGCTGCCAATTTGAAGCAACAGAATATAAAATGTAATACAGATATGTTGGCCAGTGCGATTAATCATGTATTGAGTGGTCAGCAAACAGCCTTAGACCCGGGTGCTGCAAATGCTTATATACAAGGGTATTTTCAGAATGAATCGATGAAGAAAGGCATGGCTAATCAGAAGGCCGGAGATGCTTTCTTAGCTACAAATAAAACAAAAGCAGGCGTAATTACATTGCCAAACGGCTTGCAATATCAGGTTATAAAGGAAGGAACAGGAGAAAAACCTGTGGCAACAGATAAGGTAAAAGTGCACTATCACGGAACAACAATTGATGGAACAATTTTTGACAGTTCTGTACAGAGAGGTGAGCCTGCAGAGTTTGGTGTAACACAGGTTATACAGGGTTGGCAGGATATATTGCAGATAATGCCTGTTGGTTCTAAATGGAAAGTATTTATTCCGGCAAACCTGGCTTATGGCCCTCAGGGTCCGCCAAGTATTGGCCCGAATCAGGTATTGGTTTTCGATCTGGAACTGTTGGATATAGTAAAATAAGAGGGAATAGTATAGTAGAAAAAGTGTATAAAACCGGCAATATATCGGCTTGATATTTGCTGGTAATTTACCTAAGCTCTTTGCAATTTGTTTCCTATGGTGTACAATTTAACACATTCAGTATATTATAAATCAAAACTCTCCTTTAGGGGGTGGGGTTATTATGTTAGAAATTATGAAAAAAATACTAGTCCTACTCACCCTGACAGGGCTTTTTGGGTGCTTTGAGAATAAAGCTCAGAACAAAGTAGCGAATGCTACCCCAACTTATGGGTACAAGGAGCTGGCGCCTACACGTACGCAAGAGCAGGTTGAGCAGTTTGCGACACAGTTTTTGAGTTATCATCATTATCAGAAATTCAAATTAGATGATGATTTTTCCTCAAAAGTGTGGGATAATTTCCTCAAAGCTGTAGACGGCGGGCACTCATATTTTACAAAAGCCGATATTGAATCTTTTGAGAAATACCGCTATGGTATTGACGAAGATTTACTGGAGGGTGATTTGACGGCTCCTTTTGAAGTGTTTAATCTTTTCAGAATGAGATATAAAGACCGTTATGATAAAGTCTCGGCTTTACTCAACAAACCATTTGATTTTACGTCGGATGAAAATTTTGATATTGATAGAGATAAAGCTCCCTGGGCTACATCAGAAGCAGAACTGGATGATGTGTGGTATAAAGTTGTGAAAAGCCAGGTATTGGATTTGAAATTAAGCGGTTCTAAAGACAGTGCTACGGTAGCTACTCTGAAAGACCGTTATAAACGTTGGGAGTCAAGAATCGCCAAATGGCGCTCGGAAGATGTGTTTCAAACTTTCATGAATGCGTTTTCTGAGAGCATCGACCCTCATACAAGCTATATGATACCAAGTACGGCTGCGCAGTTTAATATTGAAATGAGCCAGTCGGTTGAAGGTATAGGTGCTTCTTTGAAAAATGAAGGTGACTATGTAGCCATTGCAGATGTGATTCCGGGCGGGCCATTATTTAAAGATGGCAAAGCTGTGAAAAACGACCGTATTGTGGCAGTAGCACAAGGAGATACTGGCGCATGGCAGGACATTGTAGGCTGGTTGACCGACGATGCCGTGAAGCTGATAAGAGGCACTAAAGGAACGGTTGTGCGTATCCGTCTCTTGCCGGGTGATGCACCTGTTGGTGGAACTACCAAAGAACTAAGACTGGTACGTGAAAAAGTGAAATTGGAAGAAGCCGTTGCCAAAGGTGAGGTTATACCAATCAAACATAATGGTAAAGATTATAAATTGGGTGTAATTGATATTCCGATGTTCTATCGTGACTTTGAAGATGCCCGCAAAGGTGGCGATTTCCAGAGCACAACCAAGGACGTAAAAAGATTCCTGACTGAGTTCAAAGCCAAAGGTGTAGAAGGTGTAGTGATTGATTTAAGAAACAATGGTGGTGGCTCATTGACAGAAGCTATTAATCTGACTGGTTTATTTATTACCAAAGGCCCCGTGGTACAACGCCGTGATAATAACGGAAGTGTAGATGTAGAGAGTGACACTGACCCTGATTTGACGTATAACGGTCCATTGGTAATTCTTCAGAACCGCTTCAGTGCTTCGGCATCAGAGATTTTTGCAGGAGCTATTCAGGATTATAAGCGCGGATTGATTGTAGGTGAAAAATCTTTTGGCAAAGGTACTGTACAACAATTGGTTGACTTAGACCAGTTCCTGTTGTCGCCACGTACTGCTTCTACTGATAAAAAAGCCTCGGCTAATGTTGGTTTTGAACAGAAAGAAAAATACGGCCAATTGAAACTGACTACTGAGAAATTCTATCGTGTGACAGGTAACAGTACGCAACGCAAAGGTGTATCAGCGGATATTCTCCTGCCGACTCCTTTTGACCCGGAAGAAATGGGAGAAAGTTCTCAGCCAACGGCCTTACCATTCGACCAGATAAATACTTCTGTTTACGAAAAAACGAATGTCATTAATGAAAAGGTAATTGCGAAACTTCAGGAAAAATATGTAGAACGTCTGAACTCAGACCCTGCCATGAAACAACTGGTTGAAGATCTGGCCGAATATCGTAAAACAAAAGATATAACCGTAGTATCGCTGAACGAGGCAAAACGCAAGCAGGAAAGAGACGAAAACGAAAAGCATAGAACAGCCGTTAATAAACTAAGCACAGGTGAGAAGGATGGAAAAGACAGAGATTTAATATTGAGCGAATCAGAGAGGATTTTGTGTGATTTGATTGGTTTGAAGTGATATAGTTGAATGGAAGAGAAACCTTTTCGAGGTCTATTCTAGTAGTTGATAATGCAAATGTAAAGAGAGTATAAGAGGCTTTTACAAGCTACTTATACTCTTTTTGTTGCGGTTTATTTAAAAGCAATCCGAATTCTGGAGAAAAAAACCAATAATTGATCACCTATACATCTAAAAAGCACCTTAAAATAAATAGCCTGATTATTTGTATCTTCTTTTTGAAATTAACTCTACCTTCGGTGCTTCATATATCTCAATAGGATTTACCTCTGTTGATAATGATACTTTATGCGACTGAAAAACTACGTGAGACAATTAGGCAGGATTCAGCACTTTAAGGATAACAACCACAATTAATGAATACCGTCCTCTGTTTATGTAACCTTTCCCCGGATTCAGGGAATCAATAGGAAATAATAAGGTCAGAATAATTTATAGAATCAGACTTAATCAATTTTTTAATTATAAACATAGTTGTTACTAAACTTTTTAATTTATGAAATCACTTGTAATTGCACTCTTCTTATTAATGTCTGTTGTCTCATACGGACAAAAGCTAAAAATTGCGCCTGTTGTTGGAGTAAATGTAACCTCAGTTATGAACTCAGAAGAAGTCAAAGATTTATATGATGATTTGGCCGAGTATGTTGACTGGAAACACAGGCCTGCACTAAAAGGTACTTTTGGTGCCTGGGTTGACTACAGTGCTAATGACAAATTTGGTTTTAGAACCGGCTTACTTCTTAACTTTAAAGGAGAGGTAATGAAAATAAACTATGAAGATGGGGATGAATCTTTAAAAGCAAAACTAAAACAGAAAATTACATATCTCGAACTTCCGCTAATGGTAACATATAATATAGGGGGGAGTGGATTAAAACTTTTAGCGGGTCCATCTATCAACTTTGCTGTTTCAGCTAAATTAACCAGTAGCTCTACGTATGAGTATGATGGTGATAAAGAAAAAGAATCGGATACAGAAAATTATAAAATTGGCAACGACCCTGACAAGGATGAGATAAAACCTATTGATTTGACTTTTAATTTAGGATTGGCCAAAGAAGTAAATGTGATGGATAAACCTTTAGAAGTATCATTAATGATTTCGCCCTCATTAACTAAATATACTACTATCACCAAAAATGAACCGAATTATTTTTCTCGTCATTTTACTTTAGGTTTTAAGCTGGCTTATTTCTTTTCATTTGACAAATAATAGTTTAGCCAGTAATGTCTGGTACTGAAATAATTTTACACAAAACTATTTCAGTACCAGACAAGTTTAGCTTAGTGAAAAGCTTATTTCTAAAAATCAGTTTCACAATACTCCTAAAGTCATATCCATTGTCCACTTCTGGACAGAATTTGTCCGTTTCTGGACATTATTTTTCCTTTAAATCTCTCCGTAGTTGCTTCCAGAGTAGTTTTTAAAAAATGGCACATGATTTGATTTACAATATTGTATCTAATCAATTATTCATAATGACTCATGAAAAAAACCATATTGGGAGAGTTAGAAGAACTGGTACTATTGGTGGTTGCCGCCAGTACTGAAGAAGTCTATGGGGTTCCTGTAATGGAGCAATTGCAACAAATGACAGGGCGGAGCTTCACCATTGGAGCCATACATACAACTCTGTATCGGCTTGAAGAAAAAGGCTTCCTTTCCTCAGTAATAGGAGGGGCAACTTTAGAGCGGGGAGGGAGAAGTAAGCGATTGTTTTCGCTGACAGTCAGCGGTGGGCAGGTATTGTCGGAAATCCAGCAGATGCGTGTACAACTCTGGCAATCCATCCCTGAAGGTAAGCTGAAATTACTCGGTTTGTCAGTAAAACCCTTATAAGAAATATGAAAAAGCCATTTGAATCTCCATCTGACGTGCCATCCTTGGGCGAGCAACCTCCCCGTTGGGCCGATAGGATATTAGAAAGCCTTATAGCGCCAAATCTGCTTGAATACGTACAGGGAGATTTACACGAAAACTTTTACAAACGGCTTGCGCAGGTTGGGAAGGGCAAAGCCCGGCGAGAGTATGTGTGGGCAGTGCTTAATTGTCTAAAGCCATTACTGATGAAACGAAGAAAAAATGCATATACTAAAAGTTATTACAACAATCATCCTAATCCCCGATTTACTGATATGCTCTCAAATTATCTAACCATTGCCTTCAGGAATTTATTACGACATAAAGCTTTTACTGCCATCAACATTTTTGGTCTGGCTGTAGGTCTGGCTTCATGCCTGCTGATTATCCTCTTTGTTACTCATGAAATGAGTTATGATCGTTACCATGCCAATGCTGAAAGGATATACAGGATGAACCTGCATGCACAGATGGATGGAAAAGATATTAATCTGGCCTATACATCTGAGCCTGCCGGACCAGCCCTCTTACGCGATTGCCCGGGTGTAGAAGCCATAACTCGTATCCGTGATGATGGAGATATGCTTGTTAAAAGTGGGAATGATGTGTTTAAAGAAGAGAATTTAGCCTTTGTTGAGCAGAATTTCTTCTCTTTTTTCTCAATTCCTATGTTGAAAGGTAGTATTGAAAAAGCACTCGTAGCACCTAAAACAGTAGCTATAAGTAAAACCACCGC
Organism: Cyanobium sp. NIES-981; assembly: GCA_943368815.1. Taxonomy (GTDB): domain Bacteria; phylum Bacteroidota; class Bacteroidia; order Cytophagales; family Spirosomataceae; genus Emticicia. The sequence continues at coordinate 6,576 of CALRLS020000012.1, read as the reverse complement.
CGAAAAATATTTTGGTGAGAATGATCCGTTAGGCAAAACCCTCTCAATAGGTAATCTTGGGCTTTTTCAGGTTACAGCCGTATTTGCAGATATTCCTTCCAATACCCATTTCCATTTTGATATACTTGGCTCTTTCAGGTCTGTCAATCAGGGTACAAACTGGTTAGCCAGTGGCGCACACACTTATGTGGCTATCAGAAAGGATTATTCGCTAAGTCAGCTTGAAGCCCAGGGTCAGGAATTGGTTAAAAAGTATGTATCGGCTGAAATCAAACAGTTTTTTGGGCTTAGCTTTTCTGAGTTTCTGCAAAAAGGAAATCAATTCAGTTTTCATTTTCAGCCTGTTACAGATATTCACCTTAAATCAAGTTTAGACGACGAACTGGAGGCAAATAGTGATATTAAATATGTATATATTTTTTCCATAATTGCTGCGTTTATACTCTTACTGGCCTGTGTGAATTTTATGAATCTATCAACCGCAGGTTCAGCGGGTCGTTCAAAAGAGGTAGGTATCCGCAAAGTCCTGGGTTCGGTTCAGACACAGTTAATCAGTCAGTTCCTGACAGAATCAGTTCTTCTGACTTTTCTCGCCCTTGTTCTTGCATTAGGATTTGCCGCTTTATTATTACCCGGCTTTAATGATCTGACCGGAAAACTATTTACCTTTCGCGCTATTTTCAATCTTCCGGTTCTTACAGGTGCAATAATCGCCAGCCTTCTGATTGGCTTACTGGCAGGTAGCTATCCTGCTTTTGTGCTCTCATCTTTCAGACCTATCTCTGTTCTTAAGGGCAGCATTCAGGCAGGTTTCCGTAGTGGCTGGCTACGCAATACCCTCGTAACGGGGCAGTTTGTTGTATCAATAGGAATAATCATTGCTACTTTAGTTGCCAATCAGCAGCTTAGTTTTATGCAGAATAAAAAAGTCGGCTTCGATAAAGAGCAGGTACTGGTCCTACATGACACACAGGTACTGGATACTAAGTTAAATGCCTTTAAAAACGAGCTAAACGGACTTTCACCTGTTATAAAAGTATCTCTTGCAGGCTATCTTCCGGTCGGTTTCTCCCGTAAGAGCGTAGATGGTGTGCAGGTTCGGAATGGTTCACGTATTGTTACACATCGAACAAAAGGCTATTATATAGACGAAGATTATTTGTCGACCCTAGGTGTGGGTCTTGCACAAGGACGTAATTTTTTTCCATCCGATAAATCGGCTATAATGATTAATGAAGCGGCTGCCAGGGCCTATGGTTTCAAGAACCCCATCGGACAACAGGTTTCCCTGACTGGAGATGGTTCGCAAGGCAGTAAACAAACCTATACAATTGTAGGGGTTGTGAGGGATTTTCATTTTGAATCAATGCACCAACGTATTGCACCCCTGATGATGTTTTATGGTGGAGATAATTCTCAATTGGCACTTCGTATCAAAACAGATGATATTCCGGACCTTCTACATAAAATAGAAAAACTCTGGAAAGCCCAGACAGATAATCCTTTTGTCTATTCGTTTCTGAACGAGCGATTTAATGCAATGTATCAGTCGGAGCAAAGAATTGGTCGTTTATTCGGCATTTTTGCTGGTTTGGCTGTACTTATTTCCTGCCTTGGTCTGTTTGGTCTGGCTGCCTTTGCCACACATCAGCGTACCAAAGAGATTGGTGTCCGTAAAGTACTGGGGGCATCTGTGGCAAGTATAGTCAGTTTATTATTAGCAAATTTTCTGAAACTGATTTTAATAGCTATTTTAATTGCGGCACCCCTGGCCGGATACTTTATGAATAAATGGCTTCAGGATTTTGCTTATAGAATTGACTTATCATGGTGGATATTTGCGCTGGCAGGTGTCATGGCTATTTCTATCGCTATTCTGACCGTTAGCTATCAGACTATCAAAGCCGCATTGGTAAATCCTGTAAAGAGTTTAAAAAGTGAATAAATTGGGTAACAAACACAATGCAAAAAGCACCGTAGTAAGGCGGTGCTTTTTGCATTGAAAACTTGTTGGTATCTAATATGTGTTTTCTGAATAATCAGTTTGGGTAAAACTTATCCAAATGAAATCTTACAAAGTAGAATCAGATTTAGCCGTATCTGCCGGACTTACAGGTGCTACCTGTTGTTGTGGCTGAGGTAAAGGCACATTTGTTGGTATCTGGGGTAATGTTAAAAACTCAACATCAATGATAAAATACTTGGTATCGCCATTCCATGGGAAACTGAAAAATTTCTCATGATATTTTAGCGTTACCCGTTCGCCTGTTTTTAAAGCCTGCTGTAGTTTAGGTGTAACCGAATCTAATTTGCACGAAAAATCCCAATAACGAGGGGTGAGTGTGCCAGTTTCGCCAGAATATCCTCCCTCATTCAAAAGACCTTCAATTGTTTTAAAAATGTATCCTCGTTGACTAATTTTTGAGATAGTCCCGGCTCTTTCTCCACTTGAATAGTATCCGGCCGTAAGGTAATAGCCTATTCCTAAAATCAACACCAGTAATAGTATAAGAAAAATTCTTAGTTTCTTCATTGCGTTATAGTTTATATAAATGCAAATGAAATGATTTTTAAGAGAATTGCAAAAACTAAGAGGTCAATATTAAATGAAATTGATACGCAGGTTAAGCCCGATATTGTAAGGCCGTATTTTCAGGTAGTTATTAGCATCGAAAGATTGAGAAAGACTGTATCGGAATGTAGGCTCAATCCAAAGTGATTTTCCGCCTTTAACAGGATAAGAAAAACCTATTGAAGCATTGAGGTAATACCCGAAATCTTTGTTATTCAGCACATGTACGGCTTCTGCACCTGCAATGGCATATACACTTGTTTTCTTTTTACTTACCAGATAGGCATTGTCTAATTTTAAGCCGATAGTCTGCAGGAATTGCTTTTGAGCAACCTGCTCGCCAATACCTATTATGGTGTAAGAGCCATTCGTACTTGTTTCTACTTCATACTCCCCATTGTTTAGCTCATAGTTAGCCCATTGTTGCACACCTGTATAAGCTGCCGAAACACCCATAGAAAAGCGATTCGATAATGGTTTCATAGCTCCGGCTCTGACTTGTATACCTAATCTTTGGTTATCAATGGCATCCAAACGGCCAACTTGCTGAATATAAGTATTGGTTTGAGGGAGAATCGTAAATGCCTGATAGGTCTGCAAAGGCATCAGGCTGGCTGTAAGAATAGTTTTACGATATATTCTCTGTTCTTTTTCCTGATATGGCTTTTCGGCATTATAAGCAATGGCGCTGAATAGCTTTCGAATCGGTTTTTGTTGGAAACCTTTGCCTGATAATTGTTCAGGTTTTATTTCTTCTGTCGAATGTATACCAGCATTTGCTAATACATTGGTCGGATTATCAGCATTTGTATCGTTTTCTTTGGTCGAAACAGGAGGTATAATGGCTGAATTCCGGTTATTCTTTTTGCTTGTATTACTTTTAGCTATCAGGGTTTGTTTGCTGTTGTTTTCTTTCGCTATTGATGTGTTCTTGTCATTTTTAATGGCAGTAGCTGTGTTTGATACATCATTTTTATTTGATTTCTTATTTGAAGCTATATTTTCTTTGATTGTGGATTCCAGTTGTTTTTCAGTTGATAGAACCTTCTGAATACTATCTTTTTCTCCTGCTTCTTTATCCCCGGTTTGAGTAGCAGAAGCAGGTTTTTTATTGCCCGATTTAGCAGCAGTCATGCCCGGCTCTTCTTTACTATTCAATAACCACCATAAACTACCGAGTAATAACACAAGCCCGGCAGCAATACCAACACGATAGAATAATGGGATAATAATACCACGACGACGTTTTTTAGTATGTATCGCTTCCTGAATTTTCAGCCAACTGATTTCCTGAGGCTCTGCTTCGTAATTTTCGAATTTCTGGGTTAAATCCAGGCTTGCACGAATCTTGTCCCATGTGTCTTCCTGTGGTTCAGGCTCATACGCTGCCATGCGTTCAGGAAGGTCAATGCCTGCACGGATTTTCTCCCATGTGTCTTCCTGTGGTTCAGCTTCAAAATCCTGAAATAACTGAGACATCTGTATGGACGCACTAATCTTCTCCCAGGATTCTTCCCGGGGTTCAGATTCGAAGTCCTTAAACATTTCTGTCAGTTTTTTCTTTATTTCGTCGTCTGGGTGCATAGTATATTCCCGAAGGAAACAAATCTCTTTTATATGTACAAAGCGTTTGAATTAATCTTGTTTTGTTCAAAATGATTCTTTTTCGTAAATACTTCGTTAATAAATTCCTCATTTAGCTCTGCTAAACTCCGGTTTTAGTACCGCTTCGGCGGTCCGACTTGTCTTTACCAAAAATAATGCATTTTGATTCATAAAATTTAATTCAAACCCTTTCTTAAACAGTTACGCCCAATTCAATGAGCTTCTTTCTTAAATGAACCTTTGCCCTTGATAATTGTGACTTTGAAGTGCCTTCTGAAATACCCAGTATTTTAGCTATTTCATTATGTTCATAACCATCAATCAGGTACATATTTACTACCATTCTGTATCCGTCTGAAAGCTCATTTATTATTCCCACAATTTCTTCATGTCCCAATTGCGATATCGCACTGATATCGGCATTACTGGTATCTTCCAGCATATGGTAATCAACAAACTGCCTCTCGTTTGAGTTTTGTCTGTAATGGTCAATGGCTGTCCGTATAACCAGGGATTTTACCCAATATTCAGCAGATTCAGGTTTTTGTAAATCCTGAATTTTATTGAAAACCTTAATAAAAGCCTCCTGAAAAATATCCTCAGCTTCCATAACTGTACGAGCATAACGGCGACAAATTCCCAATAGCCGACCTTTATATAAATTATAAAAGGCGGCCTGCGCTCTGGGATCTTTCCTCTGGCATCCAAGTACTAATTCAATTTCATTGGGCATTCTGAAAAAGATTGCAATGTTCTTAGTAATTACGTTTAATATCTGTTTGAGTTAAATCTTTTAACCCGCACAGTCTTTTTTAAAATAGGCTAGCATTATCTGCCCTCAAAAACAACCGGAAATCAGGCCTTAACCTTTTCTTGCTGCCACAAAGTTGCTGTTGGCATCAAAGCTTAAAATATAATATTCGCTACCCACTTTGATAGCTATTATATATGAAAATAACTTATTGTCTACATAATTCATCATGCCTGCCTGAAATACCCATCCTGCATAAAAAGTGTTCAGATACTCCTTTATCTTACTACTTATTTCAGTTTCCTGAATGTATTTGCCCATTAATTTTCCTGAATTGAATTTCAGCAGGGTTTCTGAGACGGTGATTACTTTGCCTTTTTCATCAAAAGAAAAACTAATCACGAAGTTATCTTTGACAATCGCCACCCAATAGATTTTCTTGTCTTTGTCGGTAATGAGGGATGTCTGTATATATGAAAAGGACTGGTATCTTGTGCTGAAAAAAGTCGTAATGGTTTCAGGTAAATCTTTGGGGTCTATCCTTTTTATTTCATATTTCCCGCTTGATATGCCGGGTGCACCACAAACCTGCTCTCCCTTTATAAAACTACCCTGGGCATCAAATAGCAAAGAATATTGTTTTTTATCACTGGTTACTAATACAAAATAGCCTTGCAATTGCCCATTCTGAGAAAACGCAAGACCATTTTCATAGGTCCAGGTCTTGAAATTTTGATTCAGGCCATCTTTTATTAATTGTGGTAATTCATTTACTATTACAGACCTATATTCCAGCTTGTAGAATGGTACAGTAAAACCCAGCGTACCAGACCTCAGCACATTCCCCTTTTCATCGAACAGATACTCAAAAGTAGTCAGGTCTTTGCTTATTACGACCGAATACAGCTTCCCCTGGCCCTGAATAGAAACAGCCGCTTTAACAAAATTATAGGTTTGGTGTTTTTCTGTCAGATAGGCCTTAATAAGTTCGGGTAAATCTTTTTGTTCAATGAAATAGATTTTGGGTGGTCCTCCCATGCCGTTAGGTGGTGAACCGGGTCTGTCATTAGAAGCTACCATAATCAGGGTTCCGGTAGCGTCAAAAATCACTGCTATATCTTTACCATCAGTAAGTGTTACAATAACCTTGTAGCCTATAATTGAACTATTGTTAGGTGCTAATTGCTGACAAACATTTTTAATAACTCCGCCAGGAAAATTGGTATTGATATATGTTTTGGCATTATCAGGCAATTGTACCCCATTTGCTATTCTATAAGTTTCGGTAATTTTTCCTTTATTATTAACAATAGCGGACATCCGGTCGATTTTAAACTGAAAATTCGACTCCCACAATTCATTTCTTTCAAGTGTAGAAAATTTTATTTGAGTAGCTTCCGGAAACTCCTGCTTAATGGCATTGACAGCGGCCTGAGGAACGGCTTCACCGATATTGACAACAGGTTGAAGATCCTTCACGCTATCGCATGCTGAGAAAACACAGGCTACCAACAACAGGTATATGTAGAGTTTTTTCATTTTAGCGTTAATTCCTTCTTATTGTTTAGACCAACTACAATACAGACGCAGCCAAATAAAATTTGGTTGCATCAAAAATCCTGGAAAAACTTCTTTACAAGGTAAACAA
>CALRLS020000011.1:0-28213 GCA_943368815.1 Cyanobium sp. NIES-981 | reverse complement strand
AATGAATGCCACTAGACTCTCAAATTGGTGCCTGAGCGGAGTCGAAGGCCCCAATTTAGCAAGAGTCTAAGACATGAGTGGGAAGTAAATCATAATCGAAATCGTTGATAAAAATCAGCGCAATCCGTTAATCAGCTAAATCAAAGTTTAGACAAAATAATCACTCATTCGCTCAATCACTCAATATAAACAACATGATTATCATAGACGCACACCTCGACATGGCCATGAATGCCATTGAATGGAACCGTGATTATAGACGCTCGGTGGCTGAGATTCGGACAATGGAAAAAGACATGACCGATAAAATTGACCGGGCAAAGGGGGTGGTGTCATTACCCGATCTTCGCACAGGTAAAATAGCGGTGGTGGTGGCTACGCAATTAGCAAGGTTCAGTGAAAACAATGGAAGCATGCCCGGCTCGGGGTGGAACTCCCCCCATCAGGCATGGGCTATGACTCAGGCGCAATTGGCCTGGTATCAGGCTATGGCTGAAGCAGGTGAAATGGTGCAGATTACAACTACCGAGCAGTTAGACAAGCATATTGCTATGTGGGAAAACACAGCGATTGATGATGCTACCAAACCTGTAGGTTTTATTCTGAGTCTGGAGGGTGCCGATTCTTTGGTAAATCTATCGTATCTTGAAAAAGCATATAATTATGGACTCAGAGCAATTGGCCCAGCGCATTATGGTCCCGGCCGCTATGCACCGGGTACAGGCATGACAGGTGGGCTGACTAAAGAGGGTAGGGACCTGGTAAAAGAAATGGACAAACTGGGAATGGTACTTGATGCCACCCACCTGACGGATGAAGGCTTTGATGAGGCCTTAGACCTGTTTCAGGGTCATGTCTGGGCCAGCCACCACAATTGCCGGAGTTTGGTGCCTCACCAACGCCAGCTGAATGATGAACAAATAAAGCGATTAATAGAAAGAGATGCGGTGATTGGCGGTTGTATGGATGTCTGGATGTTGAAGCCAAATCTGAAACAACGCGAGATAAATCCTTTTGAAGTAGGGGCAAATCTTGAAGTGCTGATTGATCACTATGACCACATCTGCCAGATAGCAGGTAATAGCCTGCATATCGCCATAGGAAGCGATTTAGACGGCACCTTCGGTACAGAACAATCTCCCTATGATTTGGATACCATTGCTGACTTACAAAAATATCAGCATCTGCTCGCCAAAAGAGGCTATTCTGATGCTGATATTGAAAATATTTTCTATAAAAACTGGTTAAGAATTATGCGCAAGGCATTAGCTTAATTTTGCTGAGAAGTTTGGGGGTACGTACCTTCAAACTTCTTTAATTTTCTTCTTGAAACAAATATCCTCTCGCCTGTTGATAGATGGGCCCAGTTTCCCTCGGTATTCTTTTCAAATTTCATCAGATACTTCAGATTCAGCAGGGTTCCTCTGTGTACCCGGGTAAAATCTCCTTTGTCGAGCAATTGTTTCTCATAAATTTTCATGGTATGAGAAGACAAAAATTGTTTCCCATTTCTCAGATAAAATTTGGTATAATTATCAAAGCTTTTCAGATAAACTACTTCGTCGGCACGTACACATTTTTTCTTATGATCAAACCATAAAAAATTTGACTCTTTGATTGTTTCAGTTTTCATGACGTTAATTGGGTTTAAAGGCATATATATTCATACTTATTGGTCTGGGTGGTGTTTTTGCCGTCTTTGTTAGTAAATTTTTCTGTCAGAGATTTTACAAAACCATTGGTGTTTTGTTCATAGGTATATGCTGATAACTCGGTCTTTTTATCGGCATAGGTATATTTAATTGTTTTTACCAGATTCTTTGATATTCTGCCATACATATCGGGTTGGTTCTGGTTTCCTATCAAATCGGCTTTATTCAGTTTATCTTCATAATAGGTATAGTCTATAGTATAGTTGAGCACATTTCCGGCAGAATTCTTTACCTGAGTCAGATTACCATTGACGTAAGTATAAGTGGAGTTACTATTCAGTTTGGCATCACTGGCATAGACATAGCCGGAGGTTTTTAAGAACCCATCTGTATCATAAGTAAAGGTATTGGTATAAGCAGCGCTTCCTTCCTGAACGAACTTCAATACATAACCCTTGTCGTTTAAAGTTGTTTTAAAAGTATTACCGATACTTCCATCAGCAAAGTTTCGGGTAATTACCAATTCTGTTGCAGATTTATAAGAGTAATTCTCAACAAGCCCTTTCCCGTCTGCTCTGACAACCTTTGCTATTTTTCCATTATTATAGCTGATGAGCATTTCAATATCACCAAATGACTGGCGGCTTATTTTAGCTGTTTTATCACAGGCAAACTCTCTCGGCACTACCTCTGCTTTTGTGCAAGAAAAACTGAACGAAATAAGTGAACATAAAAAGATACTGATTACTGTTTTCATGGTTTATAAATTGTTTTAGTACGGATAAAAATGCGTGTGTGGGTATCCGAGACTAACAAGACAAAATTCGTTGATTAATTGCTGCTTGTCAATCACGGAAAACCGTGATTTGTCTCTACAGGTTTTCCTGTAGAGAGTCCTTAAACTAAGGGGTGTAGTGCTATTATTGCATACCCCTCTAAATCATTAATTCCAATAATAATCAGAAATAATATGGCAAATTTCAGAGATTAATCAGTGTGCATCAATTACGGAAAACCGTGATAGAGCTTAGGTTGGAAAGCAGATGCAGCGATAAATCCATCAATTCAGAAAGTATTGATTAATCTGAAAGTAAGCGGATAAGGTTGCCGGACTAATCGTGAAAAATTAAAAATAGCTTACCAGCAAAGCGCAGGCATACGGTTTTAAAGAAATTACCTTTATATTTGATAAAAATATAATAATGGAAGCTACAGTAAACTGGATAAAGGTTTTTGAGACACCGGATGTTTTTAAAGCCGAACTCCTCAAGAATGAATTACTGACCCACGAAATAATGGCTGTAGTTTTGAACAGGAAAGACCGGAACTATCTCTGGGGATGGTGCGAACTAAGAGTACCCGACCATCAGGAGAGTATCGCAAAAGTGATTATTGATATATTTAACCAAAATGACACAGAAACTAAACCAACTATCTAACCTTACCCAACGAATCATTGCTGCTGTTATCGGAGTATCAATTATTTTAGCTGCCGTACTTTATAATGAATGGACATTCTGGATTTTATTTCTGGCAATCAGTGTATTGACACAAAGGGAATTTTATAAATTGCTGAAGCTTGATGCCAATATGCCCCTGACTTTTTACGGAACATTCTGCGGTATCGTATTAAATGCCCTTACCTTTTTTGTGGAGAAAGATATGGTTCCGTTTAAGTTTTATTACCTGATAGTGCCTTTACTGACAACTACATTTTTTATAAAATTATATAGAAAGAAGGATTCAAAGCCGTTTGCTAACCTTGGTTATACTTTTTTAGGAATTATTTATGTGGCAGTGCCTTTTGCCTTAATTAATGAACTGGTGCTGACCGACAGAGGCTATGAACCAAGGCTGATATTAGGTTGTTTGTTGATTTTATGGGCCAGCGATACGGGCGCATATTTTGCCGGAAGGTTTTTAGGTAAACGCAAACTTTTCGAGCGTGTGTCACCCAAAAAGACCTGGGAAGGTTTTTTCGGAGGGGCAATATTGGCCTTGATTGTGGCGTTTATCTTAACAAAGTATTTCGATTGTATTTTACCCTGGCAATGGTACATAGTGGCCATTATTATTTCTATTACCGGCACTCTCGGAGATTTGGTAGAGTCATTATTTAAGCGTAGTATTGCCATAAAAGATTCGGGCAGTATTATTCCGGGCCACGGTGGGTTTATGGATAGATTTGATGGATTATTACTTTCGATGCCTTTTATTGTAACGTTTTTGAAGATTTTTGCTTAATCTTTTTAAACCTGCCTTATTAGAAAAATTGTTTTAACACTGTATGATTGTACCCTTACTGACGACAAGATGAAAAAAAATCTTACATACCTTTTTATATTTATTTGCCTGATAGCGAGTCACTTAGCGTATTCGCAGGGTGAGATAAAATACGTTACTTTCTCTGGTGTAATCATTGATGGTCAGACCAAGGAGCCTCTACCAGGAGCCTATATTACTATTCCACAGGCAGGCAGAGGTACCTTATCAAATAGCAGGGGATACTTTGGTATAGCTGTGTTCCCGGGTGATACCGTTGTATTCAGTTACCTTGGTTTTAAGAAACAATACCATGTGATTCCTATGAAAACAGATGTCGATTATTCGGTTTTTGTTGAGCTACAGGTAGACTCTAAAATGTTAAAAGAAGTTAAAGTTTATCCTTTCAGTACCGAAGAAGAATTCAAGCAGGCTTTGGTAGATATGAAGTTACCGGACGAACGCGAAAGACAGATTCTGAAAGAAACCTATAGTGCTGAGAATATAGCCAAACTTGGTGCAGTGCATGGCATGAGTACGTACGATAATTTTAAGTATGGGCAAAACCAGTTTGTCAAGCAGATAGAGAGTCGGGGTCAGCTTACTACCAACCCTTTATTAAATCCATTCTCATGGGCCAGTTTCGTGAAATCAATAAAAAGTGGCGCATGGAAGGATAAATCCTGGAAAGCTGGTGCAGAGGCTGCACCACGTGATAACGTAACCAGAGATCAGTATTTCAGAGACCTTAAGAAGAAGAATTAGAACGTCTATACGGAATTATTAATTGGATATTAGTGTCGGTAGGGCTTTATCGGGAGCCCCACAAATTATCTTATGTGATACAACCGGTAGGGGTTCAAAATTTTGAACCCCTACTAAAATAGACAATACAGAATAGATTTAATATAATTTTATTCAACAACAATTGCACTTTAAAAAGAAAAGACAGTTGCTTTTGTATATTTCTACCCACGGTATCTGTTTTTGTTATAACTTTGTTCTCCGATACTGTACTTGAAGGGACACCCAGTCACTACTTGTTGAAAAGCAAGCCATCATACAGAAGATTTAATTTTTATCGGAACATATACATTCTCCTTTCAATGACTCAAACACCTTCTGACGCCATTTTACTTCTTGAAGATGGTACTTTTTTCAAAGGTAAAGCTCTTGGTAAAATTGGTACTTCGGCTGGCGAAATCTGTTTTAATACCGGTATGACCGGCTACCAGGAAATTTATACTGACCCATCTTATTTCGGACAAATCATCGTAAATACTACTTCGCATATTGGTAACTATGGGGTTGTATTAGACGATGAGGAGGAATCAAAGAGTGTGAAAATAAGTGGTATGGTATGTAATGCTTATGCCAATCATTATTACTCACGCACAACAGCCGATTATTCTTTACAGGAATACTTTGAGCGCGCAGGCATAGTCGGGATTTGCGATGTAGATACACGCCAGATTGTAAGGCATATCCGCAATGCAGGTGTAATGAACTGTATTATTTCTTCTGAAATACTTGACCCTGCAGATCTGATGATTGAGCTAAAGAAATGTCCGTCAATGGAAGGGCTGGAGCTTTCGTCAGTGGTTAGTACACCTGAGCCTTATACTATGGGAGAAGAAGATGCAAAATACAGGGTTGCTGTATTAGACTTTGGTGTGAAGAAAAGTATCCTTAAAAACTTTATTTCAAGAGATTGTTATTGCAAGGTTTTCAATGCCAAATCGAGTTTTGAAGAGATTCAGGAATTTAACCCTGATGGCTTCTTCTTATCAAATGGCCCGGGCGACCCTGCAGCCATGCCTTATGCAGTAGAAACCATTAAAGATGTAGTAGATACGGGAAAACCGGTCTTTGGTATATGCTTAGGGCATCAGCTATTGGCGCTTGCCAGTGGAATTGATACCTATAAAATGAAAAATGGCCACCGTGGACTGAATCACCCGGTTAAAAACCTGATTACAGGTCTTTGTGAGGTTACGTCTCAGAACCATGGTTTTGCCGTAAAACCTGAGCATGTACTGAATAACCAGAATATCGAACTGACGCATGTTAACCTGAATGATGATACTATTGAAGGTATCCGCAGAAAAGATAAGCCTGCATTCTCGGTTCAATATCACCCAGAGGCATCTCCGGGCCCTCACGATTCAAGATATTTATTTGATGATTTTGTAAAAATGTTTAGTGAATAATCTCTGCAAATAGCAGTATTCATTTCAAAAATATAAATTGATAGGACGGTTTTTCAAATCGTCCTATATTTGTGAAAAAAGGAGGTGAATCGTGACAGAAGTACCTAAGAAAAAAAACAAAAGACCTTTTATTCCAAGGAGTAAAGATCCCAAACTTAATTTGTATAGCCCAAGCGATATTATGAAAGCGGGTGGTATTGAGGCTTTTAGTAAGCTAATTGGAAATGATAAACCTATTTCTCCACCAGATATTCATTTCACTGAAGAAAAATGGAATGATATGATGAAGCATTTAGATTAATCAAAATGGTTCTATTAGATACGAATGTGATTATTCATCATATAAGGAGAAGTAAGTTCTGTCCTCCTGATAGTTTTATTTCAATAGTTACCGTTGGAGAGTTGAAAGCCTTTGCCATGAGAAATAAATGGGGGCATGAGAAACAATTACTGCTAAAAAATTTTCTTCAAGTACTGCAAATCATAGATATTGGGGATAAAATTACTGATATTTATGCCGAAATAGATGCCTTTAGTCAAGGGCTTCATCCTCAAAAATTGTTAAATAGTTCTTCTCGCAATATGGGTAAGAATGATTTGTGGATAGCTGCTACTGCTTATTATTTTAGTATAACTCTTCAAACTACTGATAATGATTTTGATCATCTATTATCATTTGGTTTAAAATTGGATAAAATAAATTTCTGACAACCAATCTTATGCAATTATATAGTACCAAACACCAAAGCCCTGATGTATCTTTAGAAGAAGCTGTTTTTCGTGGACTTCCGCCTGATAATGGCTTGTATATGCCTACAAGTATACCCAAACTGCCTCAAACATTCTGGGATAATGTAGAAAACCTTAGCCTACAGGAAATAGCTTTTGAAATAGCCAATGCTTTGATTGGCGAAGATGTACCTGCCGATGATTTAAAACAACTGATTGATACAGCTATTGATTTTCCGGCGCCTTTGGTGGAGGTGGAAGATGATACCTGGTGCCTTGAATTGTTTCATGGCCCGTCTATGGCATTCAAAGATTTCGGTGCCAGATTTATGGCGGCTTTGATGTCTTATTTCCTGCAAAAATCCGAAAAACAGATTCATATTTTAGTAGCTACTTCCGGCGATACCGGAGGGGCTGTGGCACAAGGTTTTTATCAAACGCCTAATATTGATGTAACAATACTTTATCCAAGCGGCAAAGTAAGTGATATTCAGGAAAAGCAATTGACTACACTTGGTGAAAATGTAAGCGCATTGGAAGTAGAAGGAACATTCGATGATTGTCAGAAACTGGTAAAACAGGCATTTTTGGATAAGGAATTAACTGAACAGTTTTCATTGGCTTCGGCTAATTCTATCAATATCGCCCGTTTGATTCCTCAGTCATTTTATTATGTGAATGCCTATGCGCAATTGAAGAAAAAAGGCTTGGCTAAAGAAATAGTCATATCAGTACCGAGTGGGAACTTTGGCAATTTAAGCGCCGGAATCATTGCCTGGCGAATGGGAATGCCTGTAAAGCAATTTATAGCAGCTACCAATGTGAACAAAGTAGTGCCTGAATATCTCGAATCAGGTATTTATCAGCCTATCAGCCCTTCATTATCTACTATTTCTAATGCGATGGATGTGGGTAATCCGAGCAATTTTCCTCGTATGCAGGCACTGTTTGATAATGACCTTGAACAAATGCAAAAAATGCTGACAGGCTATTTTTATACAGATACAGAAACACGAACCGCTATGCGATTGGTCTATGAGCGCACGGGTTACGTCATTTGTCCGCATACTGCCGTGGCCTATCTAGGCTTAAAAGATTATATCAAAACACTTGAAGAACCTGTTACCGGTGTGTTTTTATCTACGGCGCATTATGCCAAATTTTTGGATGTGGTAGAAGAGGTGATTGGCGAACAAGCCATTCCGGAAAGACTTTCGGCCTTATTGGATAAAGAAAAAAAGGCTACTAAAATAAGTGCTGATTACGAAGAATTTAAGCAAAACCTACTGCAAGCTTTTAATAGTCCGGTTGCTGATGTATAATAATAGCAATATATAGCATTTCAAGAAACTAATTTTGATAGAAACTGTATGAATGCTCAGGGATTTTATATATTTCGGAATTACTATTTCCATTGTATCGCCAAAAATGAAGGTAATATATAAGATTTTATTGCTGCTGTTTCTATCGTTTTCTTGTTTGAGCCAGGTGTCTCTTCTCAGAAACAGCTCATATCTTATTAGTAATGAACCAACTGCCAAAGACCTTGATTTAAAAGATACCCTAATCTTTAAGAAAACTAACAGGCAATTGGTTTTACCAAAATTTTCAACGCTTTGGCTAAAATTCCAACTACAGGGAGATTCCAGCAAAAATTCTACTGCATACATATACTGTAATAATCAGGGCTTAGTAAAACTCTATCGAATCAATAAAACAGGTGTTGAATTGATAGGCAGAACAGGGTTTACTTGCCCGTATCATGAAAGGTCGATTCGTGATGAAATTTCGTTTATTCAATTAAATCTTCCTAAAGGCGATACAAATAACTATCTGCTCGAAATAAAAAATTATAATATTGAGCATGACGGTTTAACTTTAATTAAGTACGATTACACCCAGTTTCAGGAAATAAAGATTAATCAGGGCAATGCTTTTATCAGCAAGTATGGGCAGCCTATTTTTTTAAGTATAGTGATGCTGATTCTGATAATCACAGCTATTCAACTAATTCTATTTCGCGAGAAAATCTATTTTATATACCTGTTCTACATTATTTTTATCTTGCTCAGAGTAGCAATGGGTATTAGTTTATTAGTTATTGAAGATATATTTGTTGGCTTGCGGGAACTAGGATTTATCAGTAGGTTCTCTCAGACGTTCTCTTTTTTATCCATTATCTGCTATTTGTTTTTTATCAGAGAGTTTGCCAATGTTCCTGCTAAATGGCCTTCCTTCGACAAGTTCATCAGATTTCAAATCCTTTTCATGGCTTTGTATTTATTTACAGAGCTCTTTTTTGTGGTCGAAAAATATACTGTTCCTCTCTATATTTCTATACATAGCGGTTTCGAGTTAATCGAATTGATATTGAGTATTATCACTATTCTGGGGCTTCTGAAACTATATAATCAGCAAAATAAATACCTCATCTGGGGTGTATGCTTTTTGTTTTTAGTGGCGTTTGTCGGGCAACAACTGTTATTGAGGTTGAGTTCGTTGAGCCGTCTGGAGCAAGATGTTTACCTTCAGGTGCTTTGGGGAGTTGCATATCTGGGCGAAATGATTTTTTTTACCACAGGCTTGTTTCATCGAACTGCGATGATGAAGCAAACCATTGAAATGCAGCGTGGCGAACACCAGAAGCTACTTGAAGCAATTAATACAAGGAAAGAAAAAGTAGTTATCTCACAGCCTGATACCCTTAGTATTGCCACCAACAAGGGTACCATAATTATCAGGCAAGAGGATATGTTAAGAATTGAAGCATCGGGCAACTATACTATATTTTATGTGCAGAACCAAAATCCGGTCATGGCTTCTAATACTATGGCTGAGTTTGAAGACAAATTAAATGCTGATAAATTTATAAGGGTACATAAGTCGCATATTGTTAATCTTGGTTTTGTTACTAAATATAAGCGAGGCGACGGTGGTAGCCTTACTCTACAGGATGGCTCCGAAATACCCGTTTCAAGAAGCCGCAAAGAAGAACTGCTAAAAAAACTCTTTGCCAGTTAATAAATTATCTGTTATTCACTCATTCTAGTCTGTTATTCACGAACTCTTCTCTCTAAGGCATTCCAATAAAGCTCATAATTACATAGCTTTCGTGACCTTTTTATGGTCAATTTTTAAGTTTTAGCCATTTTTGGTGCCTAAAAAACTGATGTCATTTAAATAGACACGCGGGCTTGTTCACCAATAAACCTATCCTTTCTGTATATTCTTTTCACTAACAATAACTAAATTCTCAGATGAAAAAGGTAATTATCCTTATTATTTCAGGCATCAGCATTTTATTCTATGCTTGCTCGGAAAGCAAAACTGCGCAAATTCAACCTCAAGCGGTTCAAAAAACAAATAGTAATAATGTAATAGGTTTAGATAAGAACCTCCGCCCTACTGCTGCTATGCCCGATTTACAAGTATATCCGTTCTTTCAGAGTGGCGTTGTTACTGTTACTGCTTTGTATTATAAAATCCCAATCTCGTTCAAGGAACAAAACATCGGTACCGCTAACGATGTAGGAGCTTATGCCGATACATTAAAAGTGTATCAGAAAATTCCTGCTTCATTAACTTATACCTATCGATTTGTAGGGAATTTCTTACGCACAGCACATATTCCAGTAGGAGGAACTTACCATCTGAATGCGGTTGTGTCGTTCCCTATAAAATGGAGACCTGCTACCGGAAAAATAAATCTGGTCATAAAAGCAGATGGTGCAAACACCATTGCCGAACTAGATGAAACCAATAACCTTTCACCTACCATTTGGAATATTGTCTTGCCTTAAAATATTCTGATTCTAAAATAATTGATGGTTAACCGCAGCGGCCACTCATTGGATTGCCACGACATAAAGACGGTCCGCAGCGGTCATGGTGATTTAATATAAACTATTTCTGTTGAACTCCTTATTTCTGGTATTCAATCTTTTGTCTTAACAATAAACAAATTTTCAGATATGAAAAAATCAACTTACTTAGTGGTATTTTACCTCACTACTTTATTGCTGTTTTTAGCTGCAATTACATCTTTTGGGCAGAGTTTAACGATTACACCTGAACGAACAACTTCGGAGAATACTATAGGGGATAACATTAATATATACTCTAATAGTGGCATTTTAGGCATACAATCTTTAAGATATAAAGGAACAGCGCAGTCAAAGCAATCAGTAGTATCTGGTGATTATCTACTAAGAATAGGTGCAGGGGGATATTACATTCCAACTAATTATTATTTAGAAAGAGCCAATATATTTTTCAGAGCTACCCAAGACTGGAACGGAAGTGCAGCAGGCACAAAAATTACTTTTCACACAGTAAATAACAATAGTTTGTCTGCACTTGAAAGAATGGTAATAGACCAAAGCGGATATATAGGTATAGAAAATACCTCCCCAATGGCCAAACTGCATATCAATCATTTATCTACAAGTGGTAATCCGCACTTGCATCTACAAAGTACCGGGACAAGTTCGGCTATTATTAAGGCCACATCTACCGATTCAGGTATTTGGGAAAATCATTTTTTGCCCGGTGCTACTGCCGGAGCAAGTCTTGTCTACTGGTATAACGTAACCTTTAATAATACGCCATTGGTACTCACTGGCGAGGGTGATGCAATTATTGAAAGAAATGCATCTATTGGAGGATATACAAGTTTGGGTGGTGGCGCAGCTCCAAAAATAAAGATGAAGGAACTTGAGCTTACTACCAGTAGCGCAGCAGCAGGACTTTCGTCAGTAGCACATGGGCTTACAAAATCTAAGATTTTATCGGTATCGGTGCTGGTCAATGCTACTTCAGGAAACGATGTGCCGCCAAGTTATGCTTCTACAGAATATCCCACATATCTATATTTCTTTTATGTTACTGCTTCAGCAGTTATACTTGAGAACTCTAATGGAAACCATACAAATATTGCGGGAAGACCTGCTAAAATTCTGATTACTTACAAAGAATAAATTGGGATATTCAATAGCCGGAGAAATGCTGAGTCTAAATTTCAGAAAAAAGCCTTGCTGTACTCATATAGCAAGGCTTTTTTACTTAATTTAGCCCATCTTTAACAACCTTACTTTATTAAAAATCATGATTAACGTTGCCTTAGTAGGTTTTGGACTGTCGGGAAGATACCTGCAAGCTCCTTTCTTTGAAGCTAATCCTAATTTCCGTTTAAAAACCGTTGTTTGTAATAGTCAGAACCCACAGGATATTTTTCCGGATGTAGGTGTAGCCAAAAGCATTGATGAAGTATTGGCCGATGATGAAATAGATTTAGTGAGTATATGCTCACCAAGCGCCACACACCACGAATTGGCCATTAAGAGCTTGCGAGCCAATAAACATATTCTTGTTGAAAAACCTTTTACCTCTTCAGTGGCAGAAGCAGAAGAAATCATTGCACTGGCCATTGAAAAAAATAAAGTAGTTTGTGTATTTCAGAACAGACGTTTCGATGGTGATTTCAGAACGGTGAGAAAAGTAGTGGATAGCGGAGTACTGGGCGACTTAATCTCTTATGAAGCGCATTATGATAGATATAAACCTGTACTGAACCCTAAACCATGGAAAGAAGCAGTAATACCTGCCAACGGAATTCTCTATGATTTGGGTGCCCATATTATCGACCAGACAATAAGCTTATTCGGCGCACCACAGGGTGTTTGGGGTGAAACGTATATTCAGCGGGAAGGCTCTGCCATTGATGATGCTTTCGACATAAGACTGGATTACGGTAAGTTGAAAGTGACGCTAAAGTCAAGTTTATTGGTGCGGGAAGAAGGTCCGAGATATGTAATACACGGCACAAAAGGCTCTTTCGTGAAATATGGCTTAGATGTGCAGGAAGATAACCTGAAGGCCGGACTAATGCCCGGTATGACTGGTTTTGGAGTAGAGTCTAAGGCCAATAGTGGTATTCTGAATGCTGAGATTAACGGTGTATCTTTCAGAGGTCATGTAGACACTGAACCCGGTAACTGGGGTATTTTGTTTCAGAACCTCTACGAAACTATTGCAGAAGGGAAGGAATTACTAATCAAACCAGCGCAAATAGTAGCGCAGATGAAGATTATTGAGGCGGTAAAGCAATCGTGAATTAGAGGATTGGTGATTAATTTTGAGTTAAATAATTAGATTTTCACTACTATACATTTTTGCCACAATGTACACAAGGAAGTACTATGTTTCACAACATTACGACAGCTTGAGTACATTGTGGCAATTCTATTTTGACTAACCTTTTTTCTTCAGACACCTGACCTCCTGTTTTAAGAAAAACTACTCCAAACAGATTATTTTACATTTGATTTACAATCTTTTACCGAATTTCTAAGGAAATTCGGCGTAGAAGCATTTGCTTTGAATGAAGGCGTATTAAGCCCGAATTGAGCTTTATTCGCTATTCGCTAATTCACGATTATTACTTATATGTTACGAAATTACTTCAAAATAGCTGTACGCAATCTTGCCAAAAACAAGATTTATTCTTTCATCAATATAGTCGGTCTGGCTATCGGCATGACTTGTATGCTGCTGGCGTATCTGTTTGTGAGAGATGAAATGGACTTTGATACTTTTCACGACAATAACCCCAATCTATTCCGTGTCACAACAACCTTCAAAGAACAGCCCGGCGCAGAAAGACAAATGACCGGAGGTACAGGGATGGTGCAAGCACCCGTCTTTAGGCAACAAATTGCCGAAATAGAAGCTATTGCGAGGGTAATGGGAGGAAGCATCTATAGCGATGTACACGCTGGCAATAAAGCGATACGATTACGGCCTTTATTTGTAGACAGTACATTTTTTAAGATTTTTTCCTTTCAGATGCTTAGAGGCACCAAAGAACATAGCCTTTCTACCATAAATTCTGTGGTTATTACAGAGAAAACAGCCTTGCGTTTTTTTAATAGCATTGATGTATTAGGCAAATTATTAGAATTGGATGCTGACCCGTCAGCGCAAACATTGGGCAAGCCATTAGTAGTAACAGGCGTTGTAAAAGACCCTCCTGAAAACTCCTCACTTCAATTTGAAATGCTGCTTCCATTCACGTTTATCCAACTCGCATTTAATGACGACGCCTGGCTTAATGGCTATCTGGGTACATTTATGGTGCTAAACCCCAAAGCCAATACAGTCAATGTTATCAATAAAATGAATAAAATCTATAGTGTCTATGCGAAAGACCAATTGGCGGAGAGCCTTAAAAACAAATTTAACCCCGATGTTAGGTATGGCCTCCAATCAATAAAAGATATACACCTCAATCCCTTACGACTCAATGGCGAATCAGGGGTTGTTAATACAAGCTCTCCTATTTATAGCTATATGTTTATTGGTATTGCCGCTTTTATATTGATTATGGCAAGTATCAACTTCATCAATATCAGTTTAGGTAATTCATTTTCCCGATTTAAAGAGGTAGGTATCCGAAAGGCAACAGGAGGTACCAAACGACAAATTATTTTTCAGTTTCTAAGCGAATCTGCCATTGTTTGTCTGATGGCCTTTATAATGGCCGTAGCCATTATCCTTATGGTTCTGCCCACGTTTAATGTTTTGTCGGGGAAATCCATCCAATTCATTGAAGTATTTAGTCTCCAGTCCATTCTAAGTTTTGGCGCATTGCTATTCATTAATATCCTGTTGGCAGCTTTTTATCCTGCTGTGGTCATTTCTTCTCTCAGACCAGTTGATGCACTCTATAAAAAACCAAAATTGTTGAACAATGGCCTTTTTGGCAATAGTTTGATTGTCTTTCAGTTTTCGCTTTCCATCATCATGATTATTGCCACCATGATATTCTATAAGCAAATGGATTTCATCCGTAACAAAGACCTGGGCTATGTGCCTACGCATGTTCTAAGGTCTGAGATTCCGGGGAACAGAGATTTACCTAAAATCAGCGCTCAATTGAGAAATGAAGTTTTAAGTGTTCCGTTCATTGAAAATATATCATTCGGTGCTGAGGCAGGTACTTATGATACAAAAGTGGGCACTCGTACCATTAAAACAATGTACAGGAATGGAGACTATAATCATATCCCGACTTTAAGTATTCAATTAAAAGCCGGTAGAAATTTCTCTATGGATTTTACTGGAGATAAGCAACGGGGACTGATTGTAAATGAGGCTTTTGTCAAAGCATACAACCTTAAAAATCCGTTGGGAGTGAGGGTAGAAATTGCGCCCTATTATGAAAATAGCACAAGAGAAATTATAGGAGTAATCAAGGACTTCCATTCAGGCTCTTTAAAAGAAAGGATTCAACCAATGATTATGTTCATGTATGAGCCATTTGCGGGGGGCATCTGGCTAAAACTCAACCACGTAAATCAGGCCTTAGCTTTACATGCCTGGGAAAAAATATTCAAAAAAGTAATGCCAGGTGCGGTGTTTCAATATAGTTTTTTAGACGAACTCAATCATAAACAATACAATCAGGAAGCACGCTGGCAAAAGATTATAGGCTATGCTACCATCATTTCATTTTTCATCTGCTGCCTTGGGTTGTTTGGCATAGCCAGACTTTCGGCACAACGACGGACCAAAGAAATAGGTATACGTAAAGTGCTCGGAGCATCAGTGGCAAGTATTGTTGCTTTACTTTCAACCAGATTTCTTAAACTGGTATTGATTGCTATTCTTATTTCGATACCTGCAGGTTGGTATATGAGTAATTTGTGGCTACAGAATTTTGAATACAAGGTAGAAATGCAATGGTGGCTTTTTTTAATGGCGGGCGCTGTATCATTGCTTGTTGCATTATTAACGGTGAGTTTTCAAAGTATCAAAGCGGCTTTGCTGAATCCCGTTGATAGTTTGCATATAGAGTAGTAATCTTGTCTGAACTTTGATTTAATTGATAGTTGTGATTTTTATGATTTCTTTTCAAAATCAGTTTAATCATCTAATCAGCTAAATCAAAGTTCAGACAAAATATTTATCAAGGCAGCCCCAACAAGAACCCAATTGTAAAGTTAGCATCCCAGTCGAAAACGAATAGCTCACATTTTGTGGCGTCTTTAATGCCTTTATAGATATTTATCCCTGCTTTGTCTTTGGCGTCTTTCAGGTCTTTGTAATAAGCCGGTTCTTTCAATACAGTATAGCGTTCTTTGCCTTCTCTTACTTTTTTGGCCATTGAGAAAGGAACACCACCGATAATAAAACAGGTCTTACGTTTCAGGCTTGGTATTGATGAGGCCTTGTCTTTTACTTCATCATATACTTTACCATCATCAACGCCATTCTGGAAGTATTTAGCTCCATAAGTTTCTAAAGCAGAAACACTACCGTTATTCGACCATGAAATTTTGGTATTACCTGAGCCAATATCCGTTACAAAAGCTTCTTCTTCAAAATCTTTTGGCAATACACATTTCAAAGCTAATGCTCCTTCCTGTTCCGGTGTTACTGTGTTCACGAAATAGTTAAGCGCTTTCAGGTTCTTAACGATTTTCTGGGTAACGTCAGCTTTTGCCGCGCCTGAACTCACCACAAAGTGAATATCACGACCGCTTACACCGAAATCGAGCATGCCACCAATATATTTTTTCAAACCTGCTCTGATGTCTTCGTCAGTAGCCATGTTTTCAGTTACAAGACTATTGCCAAACTCAGCTTTTTCCAGTTTCCAGTTTTTGTCTTTGTCAATTCTCACAATAAATGAGTTGAAACCACTGGCGCCTAGTTCTACTACTCCTTTCAACTTGCCATTAACAGGTTCAGGAGCAACATAACTAAAGGCAGACGAATTAGAAGCAGTTGCCTCAGTATCACTAGCCGAAGATGAAGTACTTTCAGCCGCAGGGCCTTCTTCAGGAGCTTTAGTAGATGATTCTTCGGTTGTAGTCTCGTTGCTTTTGTTCATCAGGGAGCGTCCCCAACTGGTATTATCAAGAACATATTTGCCACCAAAGAATAAGCCCCCAAGAATGGCAAGCGTAATCATAAATCGGGCAAATGGAGTGAGCGATGTTTTCATTGTATTAAGTTTTAATCTATTGAGATTTTGTGTAAACGAAATGGTTAATAAATTTGAACCTGTTTAAACTTTTAATTTACTGCCGAGAATGAGATAGTTTTTGCTCAGATGAGGCTAGTTATTGAGTGCGTAGCAGAGCTACGGACGAAATAACTAGACGAAATATGAGTAAAAACTAGCCATTCGCAGGGTAAAGGAATAAGTTTAAACGGGTTCATTATATAGTAAGGTAAAAGACATTGATAAAAACGCCACCAATGCCTTTTACACTGCTTTCAAATCAAAAATCAAGGGTTTTACTCAAAAAGTTTATCGTACTGGTTGCCTGATGGTTTGGTTGAGGATACGTCTTTTCCGGCAATAAGGGCTTTTTTATCATTACCCAAAAGTAGCGATACACCCTCATCTTCCCATTTTTCAAGCATTTTCAAGCCTTCTTCTTCAAATACACCATTTTGCAGGTCGATAGAGTCCATGAAGTTCGATGACATTTCCATGAAACGTTCCATTTCACCCACTTTCTGGCTTACATCGTCCGCAATAGACTCCATGGCCATATCAAACATCTGACGTTGGTCTTTATTACCATTCAGGATATTCATGGCTGAACGCATGGCAGAGTGGCTGGCACGTATGGCTTTGCGCTCCTGTTCTTTTACCGTTACCTGATCTTTTATGTCTTCGAGCATAATCTCCGAATTCTCATACATTTTGCCCAGTACACGATATAGAATCTCCATTTTTTTGTATAAATCCTCCAGCTTAATGTTAGATTCCTGTAAACGTCCGGCTTTGCGGGCTTTCAATACCATCATTGCCTGTTTTTCGGTTTCTTTCGCCTTACTTGCCAGATTAAGGTCATTCTGAATCTGTTTCTTATTGGTTTCGATGATGGTTCTCAGGTTATACATCTGGCCTTTCAGCGTGGAAATCTGCTGATTCATTTTGGCCAGATTATTACGTAACTCATCAATATATGTTTTCAGGATACCGATAGGGTCAAGCTGTACAAAAAGCCCTGTTAACCAACGCATGATACTCTTATAAATGTAGAAAATCAGGTTTCTCATTTTAGGGTCAAGTATCATATAGATAACAGCCGCCAGTACTATCAGCAAACCTGCCAGATAAAGCGTGTTTGAAGCCAGTGTAATCAGAAAGGGCAGTGCTTTATAAAGAAGATAGCCCCCGCCTAATACTAAACCTGCGGCGAATAGAGTACCTGTTTTGCCTTCCGGGCGCTCCCAAAATGATTTGGGTTTGGTTTCTTGCATTTCCATGTTTTATTGGATAACCCTCTGCCCCTGGAGGAATTTGATAAAATTTATAATGTATGTTAGAAATTCTACAGGAGATAGGGGGCTTTCTCTACGTAGAATCAGGGTTTTACTATTTCAGGTATTTACTCATGTTTTCTACGTCTTTACCAATTTGCGTGGTAAGTTCGCTGAAAGTAGCATGGAAATCACTTAATGTTGTTTCTATTTTTACAACAGCATCCGAAATCTCATCTTTCATTTTCTCCATATCTGTCTGGTGTACCTGTATTTCCTGAGTCAGCTTGGCAATCTGTTCTGCTTTAGCCTTTATGGTTGCTTCCATATCGGCAATGGCTTTTTCTTTATTACCAATCTGTTTCTGGCGCTGAACACTCACCGATTCCTGAAATTTAGCATCTTCTGATGCCAAAACTTTCAAATAAAAATTGGCCGATTCCGTTAATTTCTGAGATGTTACGCCCATAGCTTGTGCGGCTGCAAAAGCAGAGAAATAACGGGTTTGTTCGTCCATTGGCATTTTGGACAATGTTTGCAGTGATTTTTTATACTCCAGATAATCAAATCCCTCCTGATTATTAGCTTCCATGGCACCTAACAGAATGTCATAAAATTTTTCTGAGGCTTTTCCGGCAGGAGCAGTAGGTGCAGGGCTGGGTGAAGCACTGTCAGATTGTTCGTCCGTTTTGGATTGATTAGCGGTGTCAGAGGATTGCCCATCAGCTGGGGCTTCAACTACAAAAATACCCTTTAGTTTTTTAAGAAAATCGCTCATTTTTTATTCTAATGCTCTTTTTTTAGCTTAAATGAAATAATTAACGGTTTGTGATTGTAGTCGCTTGACTAATTTCGATTCAAATGTTGGGGTATTGTTAGGATTGCACAAATAATATCACACAATCCAAGCAAACGTAGTGTCGAATGGTTAAATTTAGTGATGATTTTTGAAATCTTTTGAATCTGATGAGATTTTTGTTGAATATCTTTATTTAGGGGGGTGCAGGGATTAATTTAGATTCATTGGAATGTTTGGCTAAAGCCAATCGGATTTTGTTTTTGCTTTACCCTCAATTCCATTGTGGCATTTAAAAATGGGCGGAGGTTGTGCGGGGCTATTGAGAATTGCCTCCAGCTTTAGCTGGAGGACTAAATTATGTTTTCCGATTGGCTTTAGCCAAAATTGTTCGACGAGTACTATGACAGGGGTACTCACTATATCCGTTGTAATTTATCACAATTAATATGGTAATTAACTCAAACAGTTTCTAAATTTGTGTAGCTTTATTGTTGTATAGACAAGTATATGAAATACTCAAAGATTCTTCTATTCTCCCTTGTCATTGTAGCCGTTGGAGCTATCATGGCTTTCAGCTTCAATCCTTTTTCGAGTCAGGTCGATTTCAATACTGAAGTCAAGCCGATACTGAACAAGCATTGTGTGGCTTGCCATGGAGGAGTGAAAAAAGCAGGCAATCTAAGTTTCCTGTTCTCTCAGGAAGCACTCAATACCAAAGGAAAATCAGGTAAAATAGCCATTATATCGGGAGATGCTGACCATTCGGAGTTTTATAAACGTCTGATTAGCAAGGATACTGAAGAGAGAATGCCAAAAGGCAAAGACCCCCTTAACAAAGAAGAAATTGCAATACTTAAGAAATGGATTGACCAGGGTGCGCAGTGGGGGGAGCATTGGGCCTATCAGAAACCTGAAAAGCCTGAGGTGCCATCCGTAGGAGGTTTTTTTGCCCGTTTAGGTTTATTTGAAGATGATGAAACCCGCTTTGCCAAAAATGAGATTGATAATTTTGTACTGAATAAGCTAAAGGAAGAGGGACTCGAGCATTCAAAACCTGCAGATAAGGGAACTCTATTGCGCCGTGTATATCTCGATTTAACAGGCTTGCCTCCAACAGAAGAACAGCTAAAGGCCTTTTTGAATGATACCTCAGAAAATGCCTACGAAAAAGTAGTTGACCAGTTATTGAAATCCCCTGCTTATGGTGAGCGTTGGGCAGCTATGTGGTTAGATCTGGCTCGATATGCCGATACCAAAGGTTATGAAAGAGACGTATACCGCAATATTTGGCGCTACCGTGATTATGTAATCAAGGCATTTAATGAAGACAAGCCTTTCGATAAATTTACTATAGAACAATTAGCCGGAGATTTATTACCCAATGCTACCAATGAGCAGCTGATAGCAACAGGATTCCACCGGAATACGATGAACAATGATGAGGGCGGAACTGTAGACGAAGAGTTCAGGGTAGCGGCAACAATAGACCGTGTAAATACTACTTTTGATGTTTGGCAGGGTACTACTATAGGATGTGTACAATGTCATACGCACCCTTATGACCCCTTCGTGCATGACGAATACTATAAGCTGATGGCATTCTTTAATAATGCGCGTGATGAAGACGTAGTGAGTGAAACCCCTTATCTGAGATTTTACAAGCAGGAAGATTCCACCAAAATAGTTGAACTAAGGAACTGGATTTTGGCTAAAGGGAGAAACGAAAAGGATTTTGAAAAATTTGTAAAAACACTGGAGCCAAAAATCAATTCACATGATATTGAGCCGCTTTCGGCCGGCACATCTTCATTGTTGGATGCGAAATACGTAGGCTTACAACATACAGGCTATGGTCGACTGAAAGGCGTAACCATGACGGACAAAAACCGCCTGGTAATGAATTTTAGCACAGGTACAGAAAAGGGCATATTGCATATCAGAGACGCTAAAGTGGATGGAAATATCATTCTGACGATTCCGGTTTTTGCTACCCGTGATACGATAATGTTTTACCCTTTGCCAAAAATGGAGGGTGAGCATGATTTGTTCTTTACTTTTACCAATCCTAAAAAGCCTAAAGACTGGTTGCAGATAAAATGGTTATCGTTTCAGAAGACTTTTGGTGAGGGGAAAGAATATGAGCCTGTTGAACAGAAATACAAAGAAATACTCAATGCCAAAGCTGACTTTACGCCTATAATGAGTGAAGGTGAGGGTGATCTGGCACGCAAACAATATATTTTTGAGCGCGGTAACTGGTTGGTGCACGGCAAAGAGGTAAAAGCTGATGTGCCTAAGTATTTATTAAAAATGCCGGAAGAGTATCCGAAAAATCGTTTAGGACTCGCTAAATGGCTGGTTGATGGCAATAATCCTTTGACTGCAAGAGTAGCCGTAAATCGTTTCTGGGAACAGCTATTCGGAACAGGCATTGTAGAAACCGTTGAAGATTTCGGAACTCAGGGCTTTAGCGCCACACACCCGGAATTGCTTGATTATCTGTCGGTAAGATTTCAGGACGATATGCATTGGAGTGTGAAGAAACTGCTCAAAATGATTGTCATGTCCGGCACTTATCAGCAATCGTCTGATGTCAATAAAGAATTATTAGAAAAAGATCCTTATAATCGTTTTATGGCTCGCGGGCCACGTATCCGTCTGAGTGCTGAGCAGGTAAGAGACCAGGCGCTTCTGGTGAGTGGTTTATTGTCGAAGAAAATGTATGGCAAAAGTGTGATGCCCTATCAGCCTGATGGCATGTGGTTGTCGCCGTGGAATGGGGAATCCTGGAAACTTTCACAAGGTGAAGATAAGTATCGCAGGGCGATTTATACTTTCTGGAAACGTACTGCCCCATATCCGTCGATGATGTCGTTCGATGCGCCAAGTCGTGAATTTTGTCTGCTGAGACGTTTGCGGACGAATACTCCATTACAAGCCCTGGTAACTCTCAATGACCCTGCCTATGTTGAGGCAGCACAGGAATTGGCTAAAAATATGTTAAAAAAAGGCAAAACCCCTGAAGAACAGATACAGGCCGGATTCAACATGATTATGATGCGGAATATTGACAGCAGGAAATTACAGGTATTGACCAAACTCTACCGACAAACCGAGCAGGAATATATCAAACATCCGGTTGAAGCCTATAAATTCTTCGGTCGTTCAGACGTGTCACCAAAAATGGCCGCTATGGCTGTTACGGCCAATGCCATGCTGAATCTGGATGAGATTGTGACGAAGGAGTAGGAGCTTGGCGCAGCCTTCGACTACGCTCAGGCGCCGGGCTTGGCTAATTAAATAACGAGGTTGTATTCAATAGCCTCTCAAACTCGTGTCTAAGTAGGCTTTAGAATAGAAGACATCAAAAAGAAGCCCAGCCTGTTGCCTGAGCGAAGTCGAAGGCCGTGCGATGGAATGCACAGAGCAGAGATTTATCATACAAAGCAGATACCGAATTCTAAATATTAATCATTAATCGAAATTTGTATACATTTACTGTTGCACAGACAAGTATATGAAATATTCAAAGATTTTTCTATTCTCCCTTATCATTCTAGCCGTTGGAGCCATTATGGCTTTCAGTTTTAATCCTTTTTCGAGTCAGGTTGATTTCAATACTGAAGTTAAGCCGATTCTGAACAAGCATTGTGTGGCTTGCCATGGAGGAGTGAAAAAAGCAGGCAATCTAAGTTTCCTGTTCTCGCAGGAAGCGCTGAATACCAAAGGGAAATCGGGTAAAATAGCCATTGTGCCGGGCGATGCCGACCATTCGGAGTTTTACAAGCGCCTGATTAGTAAGGATACTGAAGAGCGAATGCCTAAAGGCAAAGACCCGCTCAACAAAGAAGAAATTGCAATACTAAAGAAATGGATTGACCAGGGTGCGCAGTGGGGGGAGCATTGGGCCTACCAGAAACCTGAAAAGCCTGATGTACCATCGGTAGGAGGATTTTTTGCCCGTTTAGGCTTAACCGATGATGATGAATCGAGATTTGCTAAAAATGAGATTGATAATTTTATACTGCACGCACTCAAAGAAGAGGGTCTGGGGCATTCAAAACCTGCCGATAAAGGAACACTATTGCGCCGCGTATATCTTGACTTAACAGGTCTACCACCAACAGAAGAACAACTGCAAGCCTTCCTGAACGATACCTCAGAAAATGCCTACGAAAAAGTAGTTGACCACTTATTGACATCCCCGGCTTATGGGGAGCGTTGGGCTGCTATGTGGTTAGATTTGGCTCGCTACGCTGATACCAAAGGTTATGAAGCAGATATGTACCGGAATATCTGGCGATACCGTGATTATGTGATTAAAGCCTTCAACGAAGACAAGCCTTTCGATAAGTTTACGATAGAGCAATTGGCAGGTGATTTATTGCCAAATCCTTCAAACGAACAGCTGATTGCAACAGGTTTCCACCGCAACACCATGAATAATGATGAAGGAGGCACCGTAGATGAGGAGTTCAGGGTGGCAGCTACCATTGACCGGGTTAATACTACTTTTGATGTATGGCAAGGCACAACCATGAGTTGTGTGCAATGCCATACGCATCCTTATGACCCTTTCCGGCACGAAGAATACTATAAGCTGATGGCATTTTTCAACAATGCCCGTGATGAAGATATCTATACAGATACCCCATATCTGAGATTTTATAAACCGGAAGATTCAACCAAAATAGAAGAACTCAGAAACTGGATTCTGGCTAAAGGCAGAGACGAAAAGGGTTTTGAGAAATTTGTCCGGACTTTAGAGCCTAAATTCAATTCGCATGATGTTGAACCACTATCTGAAGGTACATCTTCTTTATTGAGTTCAAGGTATATCGGCTTTCAACACGGCGGCTATGGTCGGTTGAGAAGGGTAACCCTGACGGATAAGAACCGTCTGGTCGTGAGTTACGATTGGGGAACAGATAAAGGCATACTCCAAATCAGAGACGGTAAGTTAAATGGAAAAATCATTCTGACTATTCCTGCGGCGCATGATACAGTAATGGTCTACACATTGCCAAAAATGGAGGGCAGGCACGATTTGTATTTTACTTTTACCAATCCGACAAAGCCTAAAGACTGGCTGCAGATAAAATGGTTTTCGTTTCAGAAAACTTTTGGAGAGGGCAAGGAGTATGAGGCCTTGGAAAAAAAATACAAAGAAATACTGAATGCGGATGCTGATTTTACGCCCATTATGAACGATGGAGAAGGAGACCTTGCCCGCAAGCAGCATATTTTTGAAAGAGGTAACTGGCTGGTGCACGGCAAAGAAGTAAAAGCCGATGTACCAAAGTATTTATCAAAAATGCCAAAGGAATTTCCGCATAATCGTTTGGGACTGGCTAAATGGCTGGTTGATGGTAATAATCCGCTCACGGCCCGTGTGGCTGTAAACCGTTTCTGGGAGCAGCTATTCGGTATAGGAATTGTAGAAACCATCGAAGATTTTGGTACACAAGGTTTTAGCCCTTCTAACCAGAAGTTGCTCGATTATCTGGCCATTACATTTCAGGATGATATGTATTGGAGTGTGAAGAAATTACTCAAAATGATGGTGATGTCGGGTACTTATCAGCAATCATCTGCCGTGAACAAAGAGTTATTAGAAAAAGACCCTTATAATCGTTTTCTGGCCCGTGGCCCTCGTATCCGGCTATCGGCAGAGCAGGTCAGAGACCAGGCATTGCTGGTAAGTGGTTTATTGTCTAAGAAAATGTATGGCAAAAGTGTGATGCCTTATCAGCCGGATGGCTTGTGGTTGTCGCCCTGGAGTGGAGAATCGTGGAAACTTTCGAAAGGAGAAGATAAGTATCGCCGGGCAATTTATACATTCTGGAAGCGTTCAGCGCCTTATCCGTCCATGATGTCTTTTGATGCCCCGAGTCGTGAATTTTGTCTGCTGAGACGTACTCGGACTAATACCCCATTGCAGGCCCTGGTTACACTCAATGACCCTACTTATGTTGAAGCAGCACAGGAATTAGCCAGAAATATGTTGAAAAAAGGTAAAACACCGGAGGAACAGATTCAGGCAGGATTTAATATGATAATGATGCGGAATATTGATAGCCGGAAATTGCAGGTGCTGACCAAACTCTACCGAAAAACCGAACAGGAATACACTAAACACCCTGTAGAAGCCTATAAATTCTTCGGTCGTTCTGATATTTCTCCAAAAATGGCCGCAATGGCTGTTACTGCCAATGCGATGTTGAATCTCGATGAGATTGTGACAAAAGAGTAAAGGCCTGATGCTTTTATTAAATGGCAGAATCGTTTAATAAATTTTCGGTTTTATTAATCTCACAGCGATACTATTAACTCATAAAAATAGTTTATTTGGGGTATTAATTAAAACTATGCCAAAACCATGAAAAAAATACGCTCAGTTCTTGCTGCACTCGTTCTTTTATTAAATGTCAATCTTGCATTTTCGCAGGATTGTGGTGGTTATTTCAACTTCAAAAAAGGTATGAAGGTTGAAATGAAATCTTATGACAAAAAAGATAAACCTACTGTTACGACGAAATTCGAAGTAATTGACTACAAACCTATTGATGGCGGTGTATCATTGGCATTTGCACATGAAGCGTATGATGCCAAAGGTAAACTGTTATCAAAAAGTGAATCGGTTGGGAAATGTATTGGTGGAGATTATTATACTGATATTCGTAATATCAGTAGCGATGTAATGCCTAAATCGCCGGATATGAAAATAACCGTAACAGGCGACCAGATGATATACCCAAGAGATATGAAAGTAGGTGACGAACTGAAAAATGCCAGTATTAATGTCAAGACAGGATTTGAAGGGGGGCTGACCATCATGAATATGAATGCCAATATCACGAACCGCAAAGTGGAAGCCTATGAAACAGTAGAAACTCCGGCAGGTAAATTTGATTGTGCAAAAATTACTTATACCATGAACATGAAATTTATGGGTAATCGCACCCTGAAATGCGTAGAATATCTGGCAAAAGGCTTAGGGCTGGTGAAAACAGAGCAGTTTGATGAAAAAGGTAACAGACAGACTTATATGGTGGTTACTAAGGTTGAGAATTGATAGGTAGTTTTAGGAATGAGGAACACTAGCTTAATAAATACTCTGTGAAAACTGAGGAAGCGAATTTGTAAGAGTTATTATAAGATTTGTAAAGTTCTTCTTTGTCGTAATGAACGAGACCTTTGGTTTTTCATAGAGACAAAATTATTACATCACCCGCTACCAGTCTAAGCTCAAAAATGTTATTTGAGAAAGCAAACCCAAATAGGCTATCTCCTCAATCGGCTGAATCTTCCGCTATAATTGAACTATCTGTTGCCGTGGTATCCATTCTAAGAATGGGAGGACGGGGAAATTATAATTTTTAAAACCGCGTTAAAAAACGACTTACGCCTCGACTGAATTTTAATACGGACTAACTGATTAAAATGGGAAAGGCTTGTAGAATAACTAATACACTATTATAAGCGCATTATCCACAAAAAGCAAAAGCTGACAAATGAATTTGTTGGCTTTTTTGTATTTTGGCGGTCTAAGATGCTATATAATTGGTTTTTAAAAAATTTTATGGCAATTATTGGTATTCTAAAACACCTACTCAGTTTTTAATCTCATATATTTTTAAATGATGCAGTTCTCATTTAGCTCAAGCACTAATCTTTTCGAGAATCTTAAAAGTATGGGGATTAGTGATGATGTAATGATACAGCTTTCTAATCAAATAAAACCTGTCAAACTAAAATCTAATCAGTTGCTCGTAAAGCCCGGGCAGGTAAATACGCATCTCTATTATGTGCTTGAGGGAGGATTCGTTTGTCGTTTTGTCAGCGAAGATGAAGAAGTAGAGCGCACCATTAATTTTTATCTGAATGAAATCCACCCTTTTATGGCGTGTATAGATAGTTATTTTTCACAGTCGAAAACCCGATGTGAGTTAAGAGCCATCGCCGATTCGACGGTACTGGCAATTCCTAAAACCGAACTTAACAGGTTGATAAATTTAGATAATAACCTGAAAAGCTTATATGATAGTCTGCTAATCAGGGCTTTAATTGAAGAAAATGACCTTAAACTTAAAATTATTTCTTCAAAGCCCGACGAGCTTTATCAATATATCATAAAGGAGTTTGCGGTAGTGGTTCAGAAAGTTCCTTCAAAATATATTGCCGAACTAATGGGTATTTCTGCCGAATGGCTCAGTAAATTAAAATCAAAGCAGCGTTTTATTTCTTGAATTAATTCAAGTGAGTAAAAGAAATGAAAGTCTGAACTTTGTCGAAAACTTATAAAACTATGGCAAAAGCATTTATAGGGTATTCTGATGAAGACCAAAAAGAACTTTTTTCAAAATTTTACTCAAGCTCATTCGCTCCATTGTCGGCAGAGGTAATTCAGGCATTAGGCAATCCCTTGGCCTGGGGTAGCTTACCCGATATTGAGCATAAAACTGCCTTGGAAGCCGAAGGCTACATGGATGTAGAAACAGGTTTTTGCGTCGATACCGATGGTAGCACTGTGGTAGCTTTGAAAACAGATATGCCAGATGTATCACCCCAAATGTGGGACTGGTGGTTTGGCTGGCATGGCTCGCAGGATAGCCGATATAAACTCTGGCACCCCGGCGCTCACCTCTCGGCCCGGTGGGAAGATGAACGTAGCGATAATAGCTATGTTGGACGTAACTCTATCATAAAAGAGTATATTGGCAGCGACCTGCTCGATGCTGCCATTCAGTTCCGGTCTCCATTAGACTTTGGGTTCTCAAATGATGCGGTTAATCATAAGGAAAAAGCGGTATATATTTGTGCCAGACTGGGGCATCCTACCTTCCCTGTTGATTACGGTTATCTGATACATCAAGTCCGGAAAACGCCAGACGGAGCGGAAATGCGCTCTCGTTTTTGGGTGGGCGGCAAATATGTATCACTTCGGGAAAAAGAAGGAATGGTAGCAGATATTGTTACCAGCGCTTTGAAAACCTTCAAATCTTTACCCAAAAATTTCGGGCATGATTTACTAAAACATTGTTCAGAAGAAATGAACCATTTAGCAGCATTTTTACCGCAGCTTTATCAGGAGTTTTTTGATGAAAAACAATTAGTAATCAGCGGTTTAATGCATTCAAAAGAAGAAAATAATTTTGAGGAAACGATGTTTGGTTTTCTGTATAACAAGCAGCGTTTCGGGCGTGTGCCGGATATGATTGCCGAACCAAAAACTGTTGAAGACATCATTACCATTGTAAGATATGCTAAAAAAGTAGGAA
>CALRLS020000010.1:0-28764 GCA_943368815.1 Cyanobium sp. NIES-981 | reverse complement strand
TCACCTTTTTTGCTGGCAGAAAAACTAAAAAACGACTATGGATTTGTAGAGAAATCGGCGAGAGTGATTCGGTTTTTTTCTGGAGAGATGAATAACAGAATGAAGACTATACGGGTAAATGGGATTTATGTTGATCCGTCTTTTTTTGATATTTTCGGTTTCCCATTAGAAAAAGGCTCTTATCCGGTTGCTCCGAATACAGTTGTATTGAATCATGAAACGGCTGAAAAATTTTTCAGTACCACCAATCCGGTCGGTAAAACTATTACGCATCATGATTATGGTGTTTTTACCATTACAGGTGTACTAAAACCTTATAAGTACAGAGGTACCCATTTCAGAAGCGACCTGATGGTGTCGATGGCCACTTTTACTAATCTGAATAAGGATAAGAAAGACCTCAAAAAATGGTCACAATTTGATACTTATACTTTTGTTCTCCTCAACAAAAATACTACCCCAGCCACACTCGACAGGGCTCTGGCCTCAGTGGCAAAGCAAAATAGAGAAGAGACAGATTTTGGAAAGACGAATCATGCGTATCGTCGCCAGGCACTCGAAGATATTTCGCCCGATTTTGAAAAGTTAGAGAAAAATGCCTATGTAGATGATGTCTTTAGTTTATCAGTCAATTTTCTGATGGCTTTGGTTATTATCGTTCTGGCAGGCTTCAACTATACTAATCTTACACTGGCGCGTTCATTAAGCAGGGCAAAAGAAGTGGGTGTCAGAAAAGTTTCAGGTGCCGTGCGAGGGCAACTCGTTAGTCAGTTTCTGATAGAGGCTGTGGTATTATCGTTTTTCGCTTTGCTGATAGCATGGCTGAGTTTTGTTACTATTAAACAGTATATTCATCTTTCATGGATAGTGTGGGAGGTCGATAATAAATTGTTGATGTGGGGTGTTTTTGCAGGCTTTGCTCTTCTGACTGGTATTATTGCAGGGGTGTTTCCTGCCCGTATTTTGTCGGCCTTTCAGCCCGCGCAGGTGCTTAAAGGTGAATTGGGGCCTGTTTCTTTCGGAAGGATAAGCCTGCGTAAAAGCCTGATAGTGATTCAGTTTGTGGTAACATTGATTTACATGGCATTGAATGTGACGATGTACAGTCAGTTTGAATACATGGCCACTGAAAATGATAATTTTAACCGTAAAAATATTCTTAATATCACCCTGGCAGGGGATGATTATAAATTACTAAAAAATGACCTGTCACACTTATCCGGTGTTGAGAGCGTGGGTCTGACTTCCGATGTTTTTGGCAGTGGTGCAAGTCAATATGCCATCAAAGCCAAACGTACCGATGAGAATACAGCAGCGCATCATTTTTCGGTAGACAACCAGTTTATTGCTAATATGAAACTGAACCTGGTTGCAGGGAAGAACCTACCTGATGCTACTGTTGATTCAAGCGGGAACTTTGTATTGCTGAACGAAAAAGCGGTTAAAGTACTTCATCTGGGCACGCCGCAAGAGGCTATCGGGAAGATGGTTTTATTGAATAATGAAACAGAAGTGCTGGTAGCAGGTGTAATAAGGGATTTCTGTTTTGCCAATTATGAATTTGCCGTAACGCCTGCTGTTTTTCAATACGTTCCCAGGCAGTTTCATATTCTATCTGTAAAAACAACTGATGCGGCTGATGAATCGGCAATTCTGGCATCTGT
Organism: Cyanobium sp. NIES-981; assembly: GCA_943368815.1. Taxonomy (GTDB): domain Bacteria; phylum Bacteroidota; class Bacteroidia; order Cytophagales; family Spirosomataceae; genus Emticicia. The sequence goes on along the minus strand of CALRLS020000010.1, from coordinate 27,100 downwards.
TGAGAAAATCTGGAAACGCTATCATCCTTATGATGCCATGGTGTATTCTTGGTATGAGCAGGAATTATATGAGCGTTATTTTCCGGGAGAGGATATGAAGTTTTCAGGCCTTACTACGCTGGTTGGTTTTGTGATTGCTATCATGGGCCTATTGGGCATGGTTACTTATAGCACAGAAAAAAGAATCAAGGAAATAGGTATTCGTAAGGTATTGGGGGCTAGTGCATCGGAGGTAATTCGGTTGCTTTCCTGGAGTTTCTTAAAATTACTATTAATTGCTGCATTGATTGCCTTTCCGGTAAGCTATGCTTGCAGTATACTGGTGTTAAATATTTTTACTTTTAATCCGGGTGTAAATGCCGGATTATTGATAGGTAGTTTCGGGGTGATTTTTCTGATTGCCTTATTTACCATCGGGCTTAAGACCTGGCAGGCCGCAGAAAGTAATCCGGTGGAGAGTTTGAAGGTGGAGTAATACTTTGAAGGTGGAGTAATACTATGTTAAATTAACTTAAATGAAATGAGAATGATTATTTGAGGCTGTATCTTCAAATTTTAATCATCAAAATTTCAAAGTTATGTTAAAAAACTATCTGAAAATATCCTGGCGTAACCTCATGAAACGCAAGTTTTATGCCTCCGTTACTATTTTCGGCCTTTCAGTCGGAATCACCTTTGCTTTGTTGATTGGTAGTTATGTGTGGGGAGAGCTCAATGTAAACAGTGAGCTGCGCAATCTGGATAATCAATACATGATTCAGAGCAAATGGGACAAGGAGAATATGGGCGGTGAAATTACCACCCTCGGGCCATTAGGAAAAGCATTAAAAGAAAATTACCCGAATCTGGTAGAAAACTACCATCGGTTTGATGCAGTTACCACCATTATATCCAAAGGAGATAAGGTTTTCAGAGAAGATTTACAGCTTACAGACTCTGCGATGCTGACAACCTATGGATTTTCGCTTATTCAGGGTGACCCAAAGACAGCTCTGAATCAGCCTAATACCATGGTCATTTCATCGGCACAGGCGATTAAATATTTCGGCAAAACGGAGGTGGTCGGCCAAACATTAAGGATAGAGGCATTCACAGGAGAGAAACGGGATTTTATGGTTACCGGTGTGTTTGGTGATATTCCTTTTAATTCGATTACCAATCTTGTTACGCCACCTGATAAACTTCCGGTTCTGATATCGTTTATTAACGCCGGGTTTCTTGGACGCAACGGGTATGACCTATGGAATAATGCTTATATCGTTAATTATGTTGAGTTAAAGAAAGGAGTTAGTCCAAAAGATCTGGAAAAGCCGATGGCTCAATTGATTGCCACTAATGCATCAAAGGAAATCAGTCAGAACCTCCATCCGTCACTGAAGCCACTGAAAGAAGTATATCTTGATGCCAATAATGGTTTTGTTAATAAGACTATACTCACGCTTGGCTTAGTGGCAATGTTTATTCTGCTGATGGCCGTGGTAAATTTTGTGAATATATCTATCGGCAATTCGTCTTCACGTTTAAAGGAAATAGGTGTCCGGAAAGTATTAGGGAGCCTGAGAGGGCAGGTATTGCGCCAGTTCTTAACCGAATCGGTCATTATTAGTTTCTTTAGTCTGCTGGTTTCATTATTATTCTATGAGATTTTCAGACCCTATTTATCGCAGATACTTCACAAAAATATTATATCCTTGTTTAGGGCTTCGCCTTATTTCTATCTCGGGGCGATTACTTTAAGTCTGTTTATTGGAGTATTGAGTGGTCTTTATCCATCTCTGGTGTTGGCAAATCTGCCTTCGGTTGATTCCATGAAAGGCAAGCTGAAATCGGTGAAAGAAAACCTCCTGTTCAGGCGATTATTACTGGCTTCACAGTTTACCGTTGCCTTGTTTGTTTTTGGAGGAGCGGCTGTTATTTCCGAACAGGTTGATTATTTTTTCAAGGAAGATCTGGGCTACAATAAGTCATCTGTTTTCTCGGTCAGAGTACCCCGTGACTGGTCGTTGAAAGGGGTAGAGAAAATGGAAACCATCAGAAACGAGATGGCACAATTGAAAGAGATTAAAGAAGGGACGTTGGCCTGGGAGATACCAGATGGCGCCGCAGGATTCAGCAGTGCTATTTACAGAGCAGGGCAGGATTCGACCACGGCTTTTTACGCACCGACATTGGTAACTGACGAAAAATTTGCTGAAACTTACCAGATACCTATGGCCGCAGGGCAGTATTTTCATGCAGACAGGGGTACATTTCAGGCAGCCAGATTGGTTTTGAATGAGTCAGCAATTAAGGCTCTAGGTTTTAAGAATGCGCAGGAAGCCATAGGTCAGCAGGTGAGAATGCACAATGCGCCTAATATCTTTACTATTGTTGGTGCAACCAAAGACTTTCATTTTGAATCTATGCATAAAGCCATTGGTCCAACGGCTTTTATGCAGGTAAGAGATAATCCGTTTTATCGGTATTTGTCATTCAGGCTCATCCCGACCAATTTAGGGGAAGCCATGAAAAACATTGAAAAGAAATGGAGAGAATTGCTTCCTGATGCGCCTTTTGAATATACTTTCATGGATGATACCTTGCAGAAAATGTATCAGTCGGAGGTGCAATTGCAACAGGCAGCAGAAGTGGCTACTACCCTTGCTATTATTATTGTGTTGTTGGGCATACTGGGAATGGTTTCGCTGAATATTGTGAGAAGAACCAAAGAAGTGGGTATCCGCAAAGTTTTGGGAGCTTCAGGTATCAGTATTGTTTTCCTGTTCCTGAAAGAATTTCTTATAGTAGTGGCATTAGCCATAGTTATTGCGTTTCCTTTAGCTGTGATAAGCATGAATAGCTGGCTGCAGAATTATGCGTATCGCATCGAAATAAGCTGGATTACCTTTGTATTTGTCGGGCTTGCCTTTATCGGAATGGTGGCTTTATTAGTAGGCTTCCAGACCCTGAAAGCAGCAAGATTGAATCCTGTTAAGAGTTTGAAAATAGAGTAAAAGCCCACGGCCCCTAAATGGGAGTTGAGGGAAAGAATAGATATATTTTAACATAAATTTCCCTTTAGGGGCTAGGGGTATCATGATACGGAACTATTTAAAAATCGCATTAAGGAATCTCTCGAAGCATAAGGGCTTCACTTTTATCAATATTGCAGGCCTGGCTATCGGGATAACCTGCTTTTTGTTGATTGGCTTGTATGTAAAAGATGAATTGAGCTACGATAGGTTCAACAAAAATGCTGACCGGATTTATCGTGTCACCCGCGTTTTTAAATCGAACGATGGTACCGTGAGTCTGCATTTAGGGCATGTTGCACCTGCTTTCATGCAGTATTTCAAAACTGATTTTTCAGAAGCCGAGCAGATTACCCGTTTATTTGGCACGCAGGCAGTTATACAGCATCCGGCAAACCCTGAGAAGAAATACCAGGAGGAGCGCTTGTATTTTGCAGAAGCAAACCTGCTAAAGGTATTTTCCATCAATCTGCTTTCGGGTAATCCGGATAAAGTTCTGGAAAATCCAATGACCATTGCCATATCTAAACCTATGGCTGAGAAATACTTCAATAATCAGGATCCGGTAGGTAAGCAACTCAAAATAGATGGTAAATACGAGCTGACGGTTTCGGGTGTATTTGAGCCTTTACCTACGCAATCACATTTTCATGCTGATTTTCTGATTGCGATGAACACCCTGAACGACGACAAGATTTACGGCAAAGACAATATGAATAAAGATTGGGGCGGTAATAATTTTGCTACCTACTTTATGATGCCTAAGGGCTATGACATGACCCGGATAGAAAAGAGAATAAAGCCATTCCTTGACCAACATTTGCCAGTGTATGATGGTAGAAAAGGCTCTAAATATTCAGATCTGGTTTTTCAGAAACTGGCCGATATACATCTGTACTCTCATCTGGATTCGGAGCATGAGGCCAACGGGAATATCAAATACGTATATACTTTTTCGGCTATAGCCTTCTTTATTCTGCTTATTGCCTGTATCAATTATATGAATCTGGCAACTGCCCGCTCAGCAGGCAGGGCCAAAGAGGTAGGACTCCGCAAAGTGGTGGGTGCAGTTCGTTCACAGTTGATAGGACAGTTTTTAAGTGAATCATTGTTGCTGACTTTTTTCTCATTGGTTATTGCCATGATTGCCCTCGTATTGTTGATTCCGGTATTGAATGATTTTACGAATAAGACCCTCACTCTCAGCAATCTGTTTGACCTTAAATTTATTCTCGTGATTCTGGGCCTTATCTTCTTTACAGGTGTGTTGGCCGGATCTTATCCTGCTTTCTTCCTGACAGCTTTTCAACCTGTTGAGGTATTGAAAGGAAAAATTAAAAATGCCATGAAGAATGGCCGACTGCGTCAGGTGCTTGTGGTTTTGCAATTCTCTATTGCCTGCATTCTGATAATCAGCACGGGTATTATCTATAAGCAATTGAGTTTTATGCTCAATCAGGACGCCGGATATAAAAAAGACCAGGTAGTGGTAATGAGAGTTGGTAATGATAGTTCGGTTGATTTTGAGAGTTTCAAGCAGGAATTGAAACGTCAGGCAGGAGTAAAGAATGTAAGTCATTCTTCACGGACCCCAACAGGCCGATTACTTGATTCGCAAGGAGCAAAAGTAGCAAAGGGAGACTCGCTGGCTCCTACGAGTACAGAGATAAAAGCATTATCAATTGATCATGACTACTTATCGACCTATGAAATAAAATTAGTAGCGGGTAGAGATTTTTCAAGAGAATTCAAATCAGACGATTCAACTGCCTATATACTGAACGAAGCAGCAGTAAAATCAATTGGATGGAAAAGCAATGCTGATGCCATTGATGAAACGTTTGAATACGGCGGAAAAAAAGGTAGAGTAGTAGGCGTGGTAAAGGATTTTCATTTTGAGTCTTTGCACCAGAAAATTGTTCCGATGGTGATGTTTATCAATAAGGGCTGGCGTAGCTGGCTTTCAATCAATATGACAGCCGGAGATTTCCGGAAAACCATTGCGGGTATTGAGAAAACCTGGAAAGCCTATATGCCTAATACGCCATTCAGCTACCAGTTTCTTGATGAACGTTTCAATAAACAATATGAGGCAGAGCAAAAGCAAAGGGCATTATTTATGATTTTTGCCGGTATCTCAATCTTTATTTCTTGCCTTGGTTTATTTGCTTTAGCAGCATTTATGGCAGAGCAACGTCGAAAAGAAATAGGCGTGCGCAAGGTGTTAGGCGCATCGGTAGGAAGTATAACTACCTTGCTATCAAAAGATTTTATCAAATTGGTGTTAATAGCCATTGTCATTGCTTCGCCGATTGCATGGTATGCCATGAATAGCTGGCTGACAGATTTTGCCTATCGTATAGATATTGAATGGTGGATATTCCCTGTGGCAGGGCTTCTGGCTATTATAATTGCTATGGCAACAGTTAGCTATCAGGCCATTTCAGCGGCATTGGTGAATCCGGTTAAGTCGCTGAAGAGTGAATAACCCCCCCGCCCCTAAAGGGGTGCTAACGACAAAAATAATAAAGATTTGAATAAATTCCCCTTTAGGGGTTAGGTGTGTGTGTATTTTCTATAACCATAAACAAAATCCCCCTTTAGGGGACGGTCCGACGATTCGGAGGGGCTTATGATTCGTAACTACTTGAAAATTGCCTGGAGGAGCTTATTGAAAAGCAAACTCTTTACTGCGCTTAATCTGTTGGGCCTTGCTTTAGGGCTGACGGTATCGCTCTTGCTGATGCTCTATGTAAAAGATGAGCTATCGTTCGATAAGTACCATTCAAAGGCAAAGGATATTTATCGGGTTGGGGTAACAGCAACTTTTGATGGCAAAAGTGAGAAATGGGCCAATGCGCCAAATGTGGTAGGGCCGACCATGAAAAACGAAGTTCCGGAAGTGGTGCAACAAACAAGACTGCTACTGAATGATTTTGGACAGACAGCCTTTGTGAATTCGGGTGAGAGAAAGTTTGCCGAGAAAAAATTGTATTGGGTAGACGGGACGATTTTTGATGTATTTGATATAAAACTCCTGCAGGGGAATCCGAAGGTTGCTCTGCAAGACCCTAATAAGGTGGTACTAAGCCAATCTACAGCTAAAAAATATTTCGGTGAGGAAAACCCGATAGGAAAAGTACTAAAAGTGGGTAGTAAGTATTCTCTTGAAGTAACAGGGGTTTACGAAGACCTGCCACATAATTTTAGTCTGGATGCTGACCTGATGGGCTCTTTCAATAGTGTGGAATGGGCATCTAAAAATCTTGTATGGAGTAATTCAAGTTTTGAAACTTATTTGTTGCTGACACCCAATGCCAGCCAGCAGAAAGTAGAAGGACAAATGATGAAGATACTTGAAAAGAATATTCCGAATAAAGAAGAGCGTTGGTTCTCGCTCTGGTTGCAACCGCTTGTAGATGTTCACTTAAATTCAGGAGATATTACCAATTCGAACACCAAGAGACTTGGAGATGCCAAACAGGTAAAAATATTGCTGATTTTAGCTTTGGTAGTGATGGTCATTGCCTGTATCAATTATATGAATCTGGCAACTGCGCGCTCACAGAAGCGCTTTAAGGAGGTGGGTATTAATAAAACCATCGGCGCTACTAACGGCCAGTTAATAGGGCGGTTTTATACCGAAACCACCCTGACAGTCGTGCTGGCTCTGGTATTAAGCCTGGCATTTTTAATATTGGCTCTCCCGGTGTTTAATCAGCTGGCCGATAAGAGTTTATCTATTACCAATATTTTTACTCCTGAAGTGGGTATAGGATTATTAATTGTATTTACGCTCGTAACATTTGTTTCAGGTTCGTATCCTGCATTTTACCTGTCTTCTTTTGCACCTAAAAGCCTTTTGGCAACATCAATTACCAAAAAATCAGGGGCAGGATTTTTCCGTCAGTCATTGGTAGTTATTCAGTTTGCGGCTTCCATTATTCTCATTATCTGCACCTTTATATTTTTCCAACAGCTGAAGTTTATTCAGGACAAAAAGCTTGGATATAATCCGGAACAGGTTGTGGCAGTGATGACTTCGGGTGCAGAAAACAAGGAACAAATAGATGGCCTGATAAACAATTTTAAAGGTTTATCTAATGTAGTAGAAACATCACGTGTGCAGGCCTATCCGGGTTTTGGAGGAAGCGGACGTTCGATGTCAAAGGCGGATAATCCTAAAGAGTCGTTCTTTGTTCGCACTAATCGTGTGGCGGGCGATTTTGCCAAGGTATTGGATTTGAAATTTCTGGCGGGAAAATCATTGCCATTAATAAAAGGAGAGAAAGATACCACCGTGCAAATGGTAGTCAATGAAACGACAGTGAAACTTTTAGGCTATAAGACACCACAGGAAGCCATTGGTAAGTTTTCAAACGATTTATTCTGGAATCAAAAAGCAGAAATAGTAGGTGTGGTAAGAGATTTTCATTATGATTCTTTTCATCAGCCTATCGGTTCTTATGTATTTCATAATTGCGACACCGAATCAAGACCGTATTTATTGGTGAAAGTAAATACCAGTAATCTGTCGCAGACCATGAAACAAATGGAGGCCGCTTTCAAAAAGAGTGTTCCTTCATCGGCTTTTGAATTTCTGTTCCTTGACCAGTTTCTGGATACACTTTACAGAGCCGAAAGCCAGACAGCTAATGTTGTCTTCTTATTTTCTGGTCTGGCTATTCTGATAGCCTGTTTAGGTCTGTTCGGATTAGCAGCCTATACAGCTGAGCAACGCACAAAAGAAATAGGTATCCGTAAGGTGCTTGGCGCTTCGGTGGTCGGTATTACGGCTTTAATTTCAAAAGACTTTATGAAATTGATTCTTATATCGGTGTTGATAGCAAGCCCGATAGCCTGGTATTTTATGACCCAATGGTTGAAAGGTTTTGCTTATCAGGTTCCTATTCAGTGGTGGGTATTTGCTATAACAGGCCTCATAGCTGTATTAGTAGCTTTAGTGACAGTAAGTTCACAGGCCATTAAGGCAGCTTTGGTGAATCCGGTGAAATCGTTGAAAACTGAGTAGCAGAGGGCAAAGGGCAAAAACCTTTTACTCTGGGCTCCATGCACAATAACATTAAATAAAAATTCAGCTATAGCAGATGGTATGGTGAAGAGGCGAAAATCTTTTACCCTATGCTCCATGCCCTCTGCACCATGCAAATAAATCATGAAATTGAAATACGCACTCAGAGTGTTAAGCCGGAATAAGCTTTTTACTTTTTTGAATATCGCCGGGCTTGCCATGGGGATGGCAGGGGGGATATTGGTTTTTTCTTTGGTAAAATACCATTTAGGTGTAGATGGCTACCACAAGAATACCGATAGGATTTATCGGGCAGTGGTGGATTTGCATCTGGGTGATGGTAGTATAGAACATGAAAGAGGAAGTGCCTATATAATGCACAATACCCTCAAAAAAGAGTTTTCGGCAGTTGAGCATACTGCTTATCTGGCTCATCGACCTTTGACTATTGCCGTATCCACAAAAAACAAGGTTAACAAATATTTAGAAAAGGAATCGACGGCATTTACTAATGCCGATTATTTCAGAATATTTGATTATGATTGGAAAGCTGGTAAACCCGAGGTATTAGATGACCCTGACAACGTGGTATTGACAGAACGCTATGCGCAAAAGTTTTTCGGCACCGAAAACCCTATTGGCAAAAGCATTAAGTTGGAAAATAAGCAAGAAGTAGTTGTTGCCGGAATAGTAGGTAATTATCCCGATAATACAGATTTGAAGACTGATGTTTTTGTCTCTCTGCCAACAATCAAAACGCTTGTGCCTAATTATGGTTATGAGGATTGGGGCTGGATTGAAACCAGTAGAGAAACATTTGTGCTGCTGCGCTCGTCAGACCTGAAAGACGACTTTAATAAGCAAATGCCGGCTTTTTCAAAAAGGTATCATGGGGCTGATAGCGAAATATTCAGATACCATCTGCAAGATTTATCAGACATACATTTTAATGTCGATTACGGCGGCAAGATAAAGAAATCAACCATCAATCTATTGTTAATTATCGGTGTGCTGATGGTGATTATTGCCTGCATTAATTTCATTAATTTATCTACGGCTTTATCATTCAAACGTTACAAAGAAGTTGGGGTCAGGAAAACATTGGGAAGTTCGCAAGCACAGATTTTCTGGCAGTTTATCGGTGAAACGGCTGTTGTAGCTGTCCTGTCAATAGTACTGGCTATGGGCTTGGCATATCTGGCGGCACCTATGTTGAGCCAATGGTTGAAAACGCCAATCAGTATTGAGCTTTTTACAGATTTCACGCTGATGGGTTTCCTTGTCATTTTATTAATTGCTATTGTTTTTATAGCGGGCTTCTACCCTGCAATGGTTATTGCTAATTTTCAGCCATTGAAAGCGCTGAAAAACATTACAGAGTTCCCAAAGAAGTTTACAATCAGAAAGGGATTGGTAATAGGCCAATTCAGCATAGCCTGTATTCTTATTGCGGTGTCAATCATTGTTGTTCTGCAGTTAAATTACCTCAGAAATAAGGATTTAGGTTTAAACAAAGACCTGATTCTGCATGTGAATATACCCAATACAGAAAATAACAGTATGAATACTTTCAAAAATCAACTGCTTCAAAAATCTGATATTGAAAATGTTTCATTTTTTCGTACTGCCCCTACTTCTCAATCAGGCAATGGGGGTAGTATTAAATTTGAGAATAGAGAGTGGGAGAAGTTTATAGGAAGGTCGAAAACAGCAGATGCCGCCTACATTGATACCTATGGTATAAAACTGATAAGTGGCCGCAAACCCATCGCTTCTGATACTTTACGAGAACTACTGGTTAACGAAAAAATGGTAAAAGATTTAGGCCTTAAATCACCCGAAGAGATACTTAACAAAAAACTCCTGGTAGGCGATTTCGGCAAAACCGGCATTATTGTTGGCGTAGTAGCCGACTTTAATAATACGGACCTTTATTCGGGTATTGAGCCTACTATCATCTTCTCGTCTCAGGCACATTATCGTCAGGCGGCTATTAAACTGAAGTCATATAATGACGGCACTATTCAAAATATAGCCGGAATATGGGAGAAATTATATCCTGATAATGTATTTGAGTATTCGTTTTTTAAAGACGATGTGGCCCGTTTTTATGAAAGAGAGGAGCTAATCAGTAATCTGACTAAAACCTTTGCGGCTTTATCTGTCTTTATTTCCTGTCTTGGTTTGTTTGGTCTGGCTACTTTTTCAATCAGTCAACGCACCAAAGAAATCGGTATTCGCAAAGTATTAGGCGCTTCTATTTTGAGTATTACTACTTTGCTATCAATGGATTTTATGAAACTGGTACTGGTATCGATTATAGTGGCGGCTCCGATAGCTTATTACTTTATGGCAGAATGGCTGAAAGACTTTGCTTACCATGTGTCTATTGAGTGGTGGATATTTGTAGCTACTGGTGTAGTTGCGATAGTGATTGCTTTGTTTACTATTGCTTATCAGGCTATCAGGGCAGCGCTTGCTAATCCGGTTAAGAGTTTGAAGACGGAGTAAGACCCCCCGCCCCTGAAGGGGAGTTAACACAAAAAACGATAGAGTTTTATATAAATTCCTCTTTAGGAGTAAGGGGTATATATTATTGAACTTATGAGAGTCCCCCTTAGGGACGGTCCGTCGCCACGGTTAGGGGTTTGTCCGTTACTGTACTGAATCCTGTCCGTTTTCGGACAGGATTTTATTATTTATTGGTTGTAATGTGTTGATAATGAATGTGTTGGTATTTTGGCATGGCTTTAGATAATATCCTATTAATTATGAAAAACTATTAGTTAGCCTCAGCCCCTAAAGGGTGATAATGAAAAAAACTATAAATCTAAAAAAACACTTTAGGGGCTGTTCGCTTGGTGATTAAGAGTATATTTTCAACTTTAAACAAGTCCCCCTTTAGGGGCTAGGGGTGTTATTATGCTAAAAAACTACTTAAAAATTGCGATTCGTAACCTTTTCCGGAATAAGGTTTACAGTTTTATTAACATTGCGGGACTTAGTATCGGCTTAGCTGCGGCTATGTTGATTATGCTTTATACCAAAGATGAGGTAAGCTATGACCGCTTTCATGCCAATAGTGCGAATATCTATCGGGTAACGACCGAATGGATTAATCCGGATGGCAGTGTAAAGCAGGGTGATGGTACTACAGGTTTTTTTCAAGGTCCTAAATTCAAAGATGGTGTGCCTGAGATAAAGTCTTATGTACGTCTGCGAAGTGATTTCAGAAATATCCGCCAGGGTACAGAAATCAAAGGATACGGCATGATGGAAGCAGAGCCTAATTTCTTTTCAGTATTTACGTTTCCATTGATAAGCGGTAATCCTGCCACTGCGCTCGAAAAGCCTAAATCAATTGTAGTATCTGATGAAATGGCGGTGAAACTTTTCAAGAATACGGATGTATTGGGTAAGACCATTGATTTTGTAGAAGACGATAAACTGGTACCGTATCTGATTACAGGTGTAGCCAAAAAAGCACCGCAGAATTCTTCCGTAAAATTTGATTTCTTATTGCCATTCATAGTAAAAAGCGAAGAGTATCAGAACAATGAAAACTGGTTTAATTTCTTCCTGAATACTTTTGTAGTGCTTAGCCCGAACGCCAGTGAGGTAGCAGCAGAAGCAAAAATGAAAAGGGTCTATGAAGCCGATGCAGCCGAGACTATTAAAAAGATGGTAAAGGATTTTGATATAAAGGAGAAAGCCCGGTATACCCTGCAACCATTGACAGACATGCATCTGAGTACCCAGTTTGCTGCCGGTAATGGCCTGACAGATGCCAGTAATCCTACTTTTTCTTATATCCTGACAGGCATTGCTTTATTTATTCTTTTGATTGCCTGCATTAACTTCATTAACCTGACAGTGGCTCGTTCATTGAAACGTGCCAAGGAGATTGGTGTCAGAAAAGTAGTAGGCGGTGACAGAAAACAATTGATTTTTCAGTTTCTGGGTGAGTCATTTGTACTTTGTTTAATAGCTTTTGGGTTTGCTATAGTATTGGTGATGGCTGTATTACCTACTTTCAATCAATTGGCTAATAAAGCCCTGGCTTTCTCTTATCTTTTTGATGTGAAATTAGTAGTTGCTTATGTACTGATTTTTCTGGTAACAAGTATGTTAGCAGGGTTTTATCCGGCTTTGGTTTTGTCCGGTTATAATCCTGTACAGACGCTTTACAGTCGTTTTAATCTGACGGGTAAAAACTATTTACAGAAAAGCCTTGTAGTAGTTCAATTCGGACTGGCCTCTTTTCTGATTATTGCTACGCTTACTATTTATTCTCAATTCGATTACCTCACTACCAAAAAATTGGGTTATGATGATAAGAACCTGATTATGGTTGATAAATGGCGGATGTCGCACAGGGAGTCACATTTGTTTATTGATGAATTAAAGAAAGGCCCAAGTATTGTTGAAGTTGCACCTAAAAATGCCGGTTCATGGGGAACAGTAGCAAAGGTGAATGGTGAAAAACAGATAGATTTCGCCTACGAGACAGTCAATCCGGTTTACTTGCCATTGATGAAAATACCTATACTAATGGGTCGTAATTTCTCCCCTGATTTTCCATCAGATTCAACACAATCAGTACTGGTTAATGAAGCTTTTGTAAAAAAGGCAGGTTGGAAAAATCCAATCGGACAGGAAGTGAATTTCTGGTATAATGATAATGCCAAATACAAGGTAATAGGGGTTGTGAAAGACCACCATTTCAATGCACTGAATCAGGAAATCGGTTCACAGTTATTTACCATGAAACCGGGTAATATGTACGGCAGGGTATACATCAAAATTAAGCCGAATTCAGAAATGGCTAGTCTGAAACATATTGAGAAGACTTTCAAAAAACTATTCCCTATCAATTCTTATGATTTTAAGTTTGTTGAATCAGAGAACCTGAAAAGATACGAATCTGAGGCTAAATGGAAACAGATTATGATGTTTGGTGCTGCCCTTACTATTTTCATTTCATGCATCGGACTGTTCGGTCTGGCAACTTTATCTGCAGAAAAACGTACCAAAGAAATCGGTATCCGTAAGGTATTAGGCGCTTCAATTGGTAGTATTGTTCAATTACTTTCGTCCGACTTCCTGAAACTGGTAAGTTTATCATTCATTTTTGCTTTTCCATTAGCATTTTGGGCTGCACAGGAATGGCTCAAAAACTATCCTTATCGTATTTCTATTAGTGCTTGGATTTTTATTGTTACAGCCTTGGTAACTATTGCTATTGCATTGTTAACAGTAGGAGGGCAAGCCATTCGTGCAGCTTTTATGAATCCGGTGAAATCTTTGAAGACGGAGTAAAGGAGAAATATAAGAATATAAAGCGAGGCTATCTATACAGATGGTCTCGCTTTTTGTATTATACGGACTATAAAATTTATTTTCTTCCGGGATTTTCTTTTTGATTACAACCTATCCGGTTGAGAGGCAGTCAAGGCTGTAATTGCTTACCATTCATAGAGTGGTTATGGCAATTTCTGGAGAATAGCTGTTTCTAAACTAGGTAAATATGCTTTTATATAAACTAATACCGGTTATAATAATAATAGCAGTGTTCATTATGAACAGCATTATAGGCAGAAAAGCCCAATGCTTTAAGCTCAAATATCCAACGCTTAGTATTCTGATAATCAAAATAATCCTTTTTTTTACTTATAGCTCCTTTTTTGGTTTTGCTTTTGATATAAACAGCTACTTTGAGCATTCTCAATTAATAGTAAACGGGCATATACCACTTGTTGATTATCTGAGTCCATATAGCCTTGGCTTTGAGTATCTAATGGCTTTACCAACACTTTTGCACCATTTTCCTTACATGATTGCTATCTTTTTTCTGATTGTTGAGAGCTGTATCTATCTGCTATTAGCAAAAATGGGGGTATCATCTAAAAACATTGCCCTGATAGCTTTTAATCCGGTTATATTTCATTTTACAGTAATTGATACCCAGGACGAAATTCTTATGTGTCTGTTTGTTGTTGGGGCTGTTTACTCCCTAAAAAGCCAAATGCCAGGATACAAGAATATCCTGCTAAGTTATTGTGCCCTGTTCTTCACTAAGATTCTAACCATTGTGGCTATTTTCCCACTCTACATAAAAGATAAACGCAATGGCGCATATCTGATTCTTTTATGTCTGGCAGCTTATTTTATTCTTTATCTTTTAGGCTTTAATGTATTCAGTATGTCGTTTTCAAGGACGTATTCAAGTGATAAAATTATGGAAATTAATACCTCGGGTAATCTCGTTTGGATTCTCACGCAATTCAAGCTAACCAATGTGAATCTGATGCAGCTTATTGCTCCGATAAGTCTGATAATTGTCAATCTGGCTGTATTGTATTTTTATAAGTCAACTGATAGGGTCAAAGCTTACTTAGTAATAGTTATTATTAATTTTCTTACCTTGTTAATTACATACAAGATGTCTTTCTCATACTATTACATTGTGCCGGTGGTAGGTATATATCTTCTGAGCGTTCATCTAAAGAAGGAACTCAATTATGGGTTTCTTATATTTTCTCTTATTATCTCGGTAAATCAAAACCTGTATTTTATAGAAAACTCAGAAAACACCGGAGTCTTTTTTATAAATTGTTATTTAACGTTGCAGATTGCTTTAGTTGTCTATGTATTATATATTATTTGTTCGTTAATGCGTTTGTTGGGAAATGAAAAGGTTGAATTAAAACAAAAAGAGGCGACCTTACTGACCGCCTCTTTCTTTATATTTTAACCTTTTGGGTACCTTTTATCTTTTCTTAAAAATCATTACATCTGTTGCCGGATTTCCCACAAATAGTTTCACCTGATTTTGTTCAAATACTATTTTGGTCGCTTTTCCAAGATTTTCGTAAAACTCATCCTCCGCCTTCATTGCTTCTACCGGGCCCGCCATTTCGGTAGTCATTAATTCAGTAATTTTAATAGAGCCGTCGGCTTCATTATGTGTATAAGTGCCACCATACATATTTACATAGCTATGGCCCGAGATATTGAGATATGACAGATTATCCGGGGCTTTCCTGGCTATATCCATGCCCAGCTTCTCAGAACCGACCGTTTTGCTGACCTGATAACCTGCAAAATAATATTCGGCAGGTTTTGAAGTAGCGCTAGGGTCTTTGCTAAATACAGGTGCATTCGGGTTCTCACCGTCTTTTGAATTAGCCTTGGCAGGTAAATCATCAGCATTTGCCGACATATCCTCTGCCCCTTTTTCGCAAGACATCATAATTGCCATAAAACTCAATAATAGCATTATCTTTTTCATAAAAAATAGATTTAAGGTATTATTACTAGGATACTATCGTCTGAATAATGGTTGGAATTGGGCGAAAATAATTTAAGATTTAGCAAAAGTTGCCGCTTCCGTTATCTTGTCATTTGAGTCCACAGAGTCTGCTAAAACCAATTGGTATACATTGTTTTTAGTAATGGGAATCTTCCATTTGAAAATGGTTGTAGGCAACACGGGGCTATTTAATGGATTCTTGTTTTAGATTACTACATAAAAGTGTGGAAGAAAAACAGATTTCGATTATAATGCAGAAATCAGCGCATAAAATACATAAAACGCGGTATAGAAATCTCATATACAGTATGTTAAAATGGCTTGTCCGTCAACGTACGGAAACTGTCCGTTTTCGGACGGGTTTCTTTTTAGGTCTGTGCTGTAAACAATTGATTATAAGTATTTTATGTTTTTGGCATGGCTTTAGATAATTATATTGTACAATACAAAATTATGAAAAGGCTATGCTTAAAAACTATTTAAAAATAGCAATAAGGAATCTGCAACGAAATAAGGCCTATGCCTTAATCAATGTCATGGGGCTGGCATTGAGCATGAGTTGCGGAATCCTTATTTTTGCTTTAGTAAAACACCACCTGAGTTTCGATAATTTCCACCAGAATTCCGACCGCATTTATCGCATCGTTACGGAGCAACACCGTGATAATATCAGCTACACCTACAGTGTGCCTAATCCATTAGGCAAGGCATTCAGGAATGATTATACTTTCGGAGAAAAAGTTGCCAGAATCTGTACTTTTGACGACCAGTTGATTACAGTAAAACAAGGCAACGAAGTGAAGAAATTTAAGGACGAAGAAGGAGTAGCCTTTGCAGAACCTGAATTTTTTGACATCTTCAATTATCCGCTTTTGCAGGGCGACAAGAAAACAGTTCTAAGCGAGCCTAACACTGCAATCCTCACCGAAAGAGCCGCAAAAAGGTTTTTTGGTGATGAAAACCCAATCAACAAGACTTTCAAACTTGATAATCGTATAGAATTTAAGGTTACGGGTGTCTTGAAAGACCTACCCGCTAATACCGACAGAAGAACAGATATTTATGCTTCCTATCCTACCTTGAAATCTTATAATGAGTGGGCGGCCAGTGATGATTCGTGGGGTGGGATTTCAAGTTTTATGCAATGTTTTGTGCTAATGCGCCCGGGTATTTCTGTGGCTCAGGTAGAGAAAGTAATGCCCGCTTATGTTAAAAAATACCGTCCTACCGCTAAGAATGTTCACCATTATAAGTTTCAACCTTTGGCCGAAAAGCATTTTGATGCGCGTTATGGTGGCCCGATGGAGAAAAAGAACCTATGGGTATTAGCTTTTATAGGTTTGTTCCTGATTGTGACAGCATGTGTTAATTTCATTAACCTGGCAACGGCACAGGCATTGAAACGCTCAAAAGAAGTAGGTGTGCGGAAAGTACTGGGTAGTTTAAGAACACAGCTTTTCTGGCAGTTTATTTCTGAAACAGGATTAATAACAATGATGGGCGCAATAATAGCTATTCTTTTGGCTTTTCTTGCCTTGCCTTATGTTAATACCTGGTTTGATTCGCAAATCAGTATCAATTTACTTAATGATTGGCAGTTAATGCTTTTCATGTTCTCATTAATTATAGTAGTTACTTTATTTTCCGGGTCTTATCCCGGCCTTATATTGGCCGGGTTTCAGCCTGTTCTCGCTCTTAAAGGGAAACTATCTCAACAAAATATCGGGGGTTTCAACACACGACGCACTTTAATTATTACGCAATTTGCTATTTCACAGGTCCTGATTATTGGCATGGTAGTCATTGCCAATCAGATGAAATATGCGCAACAATCAGATTTAGGGTTTAAAAAAGATGCTCTGGTTATGGTACCAATCGCTTCTGAATCTAACCTGAATACGATGAAGGCCATCAAAGAACAGATGGCTGCCATCAAAGGTGTAGAAAAGGTATCTATTAATTCTGCAGCTCCGGCCTCAGGCTCTAACTGGAATACCTCTATCAGGTTTGACAACAGAGCAGAAGACGAGGTGTTCAGGGTAAGTGTAAAAGGAGGGGATGAAAATTATGTTTCTACTTTCGGGCTGGAATTAGTAGCCGGAAGGAATATTTTCCCTGCCGATAGCATGAGAGAATGTCTGGTAAACGAAACATTTGTTCGTAAACTTAATTTTAAATCACCGGAGGAAGTAATAGGTAAACAAGTAGGATTGAACGGAGGCCGAAGAAGCGGACCTATTGTTGGTGTACTAAAAGATTTTCATGACCAATCGTTTCATGAAGATATCAACCCTGTCTGTATCACCACTTATTCTGATAACTACTCCTATTATGGAGTGAAAATAAATATGGCTAATGCCCGGGCTACCCTGGCAGACGTAGAAAAAGTATGGACACAACGCCACCCTGAGCAGATTTATGAATATCAGTTTTTAGACGACAACATTGCCGAGTTTTATGAAACAGAGAGCATCATGCTGAAACTGATACAGACTTTCTCAGGCATTGCAATTTTCATCGGTTGTTTAGGTTTGTATGGCTTGGTTTCGTTTATGGTGTCACAAAAAACCAAAGAAATAGGTATAAGAAAAGTATTGGGTGGCACTATTGCCAATATCATCTGGATTTTCGGAAAAGAGTTTTCCCGCCTGATTCTTATGGCTTTTACCGTAGCAGCACCGATTGCCTGGTGGCTGATGAACGGATGGTTGCAGGATTATAAATTTCATATCGACATCAGCATTGAAGTCTTTATATTAGCTATTGTATCCACATTTGTAGTTGCCGTTTTAACTGTTGGTTATCAGGTAGTAAAGGCAGCATTGATGAATCCGGTGAAGTCATTGAAGGCGGAGTAAAAGAACGGCCGCCCCAAGCCCCTAAAGGGGAGTTGCTTACGCACTAGTTTAAGATTTTGTGTATAGTTACAAAAGAGGAGTTGAGAAAAGAATTTGAATTATCACTTAAAACAAATCCC
The DNA here is from genome assembly GCA_943368815.1 of Cyanobium sp. NIES-981. Taxonomy (GTDB): domain Bacteria; phylum Bacteroidota; class Bacteroidia; order Cytophagales; family Spirosomataceae; genus Emticicia. The sequence goes on along the minus strand of CALRLS020000010.1, from coordinate 8,768 downwards.
CCTTTAGGGGCTAGGGGTGTCTATGATACGCAATTATTTAAAAATCGCTTTAAGAAACCTGCTTAAAAACAAGGTTTATTCTTTCATTAACATTGGCGGATTAGCTGTAGGGTTTACCGTCTTCTGTCTGATTTCGCTCTATGTAGCTGATGAATTAAGCTTTGATAATTTTCATGCAAAGGGAGATAATATTGTAAGACTGGTTCACCATGCCGAATGGGAAGGAGGAGAGGCACATCATGCTGTTACCTCAGCAGCTTTTGCCCCTGCACTTAAAGCAGAGTTTCCTGAGATAAAAGAGGCTATCAGAATAGTACCTGAAGGAGGCGGTGTTATTAGTTTCAAGGATAAAACCGTTAAAGCCGGTAATATTGTCTTCACAGATAAAAATGCATTTGATGTATTCACATTTCCATTTGTAGCAGGTAATCCTAAGACCGCACTGGCTGAACCGAATACGATTGTTATTACAGAAACCCTGGCAAAAAATATATTTGGCGATGCAAAAAATGCTTTGAATCAAACTATTGTGTTTGACAAAGAAGTTGCCAATAAAGTTACAGGTGTTATGAAGGATATTCCGGGGAATTCACATTTACAGTTCGAAGCTTTACGCTCATTGCCTGCTAATTTTACGGCTGGCTGGCAGGATTCTAATTTATATACCTATCTGTTGTTGAATGATGGGGCGGACAAAAGCAAACTGGAGGCGAAATTCCCGGCTTTTGCGAAAAAAACCATTCTGAAAGAGATGTCTGTGGTTTCTTATAAAATGGAATTACAACAATTGCGTGATATTCATTTACATTCAAATCTACAATACGAAATAAGTGCCAATAACTCTATCAATCGCATTTATCTCTTTGTAGCACTGGCGGCTTTGATACTGATTATTGCTATTATTAACTATATGAATCTGGCCACAGCCAGAGCAGGTTTAAGAACCCGTGAAGTAGGTGTACGCAAGGCAATAGGCTCAACACAGGGCGATCTGGTTGGTTTGTTTATTGTGGAGGCCCTGACTTTCAGCGTTATTGCTTCATTTATTTCGGCTTTTCTAATAACATCATTGCTTCCGTTTTTCAATCAATTGGCTGGTAAATCTTTAGAGATAAACAGATTCGGAACCGGCCTCTCAATCGGTGCGCTTGCTTTGTTCAGTCTTGTGGTGGGTTTTCTGAGTGGGTCTTATCCAGCTTTTTTCCTTTCACGATTCAAAATAGTATTGGCTTTAAAAGGACTTACCGGAAGCCTGAATCAAAGTATACTTTTCAGAAAATCATTGGTCGTATTTCAATTTGCCGCAACAATAATTCTGATTGCAGGCGCCTGGATTATCTATCAGCAATTGCAGTTTTCTGAAAACACAGACCTTGGTTTTAACAGAAAGCAAGTGGTAACGATACATATTGACGACAGGAACCTCCGTTCAAAAGTAGCTGCACTGAAAGACCAGTTAATGAAAAACCCGCTGATAGAGAATGTAGCTACAGCAGGTAATCCTATCGGCAATAATAATCTAGGACAGACGCCTTATTATTTCGAAAAACCAGATGGTTCAATTTCAACCAATTCAACAGTAGTGCAGGAACTTGTGGTAAATGCCTCTTTTGTGCCGACTATGGATATTAAGATGAAACTGGGGGATAATTTTTCAGAAAATAAGCCAACTGACCTAACAGATGCTGCCATAATCAACGAAACCCTGATGAAAGAACTGGGTTTTGCAAACCCGATAGGGAAGAGAGTGCAGGTAAAAATCAATAATGGACCTACTACGGTTGAGCGTCATATAATTGGTGTATTTAAAGATTTTCATACCTATTCATTGCAGCACAAAGTAGAGCCTATGGTGCTGATAATGCCTGTACAATCAAGTATGGAAGACAATCTTTATGTACGCATCAATACTACCAATACCAAAGAAGCCCTGGCTTATATTGAAAAAACTTATCGTGGATTTGATAAAGTGAGTCCGATTGAAATCAATTTTCTGAACCAGAATTTTGCCCGTCAGTATGAGGCAGAGCAAAAACAAGGATTATTGTCTTTATGCTTTGCTGTCATTTCTGTGCTGCTTGCATGTCTTGGTTTATTTGGTTTGGCTGCTTTTACTGCGCAGCAAAGAGTAAAAGAAATAGGAGTAAGAAAAGTATTGGGTGCAAGTGTGGCTTCTATCTTCTTCTTATTGAATAAGGACTTTATGAAACTGGTATCCATTGCATCAGTAGTAGCTATTCCGTTTGCAGTAGTGCTGATGAATAAATGGCTGCAAAGCTTCGCTTATAAAATAGAAATCCACTGGTGGATATTTGTGGGAGCGGCATTTATATCAGTGCTGATTGCTTTATTGACGGTGAGTTATCAGGCTATCAGAGCAGCATTGATGAATCCGGTGAAATCATTGAAAACAGAATAGCAATGGGCAGGGGGCAGAGGGCAGAGGATTTCTTCCCCATGCACCATGCCCCCTGCCCTAAGCAATAAATTTATGCTTTTTAACTATCTAAAAATTGCCTGGAGGAACCTCCTTAAATACAGACTCTTTTCCATTATTAATATATTGGGATTGAGCCTTGCTATTCCTACGGCTTTGATGTCGCTGATTCAGATTGTCAATTATTATGAATATGATAAATTTCATAAAGAGAGAGAGCAGATAGTCCGGGTAATCACTGATGAGAAAAACAAGGATGGCGAATTAGTAAAGTGGGCATCGAGTCCGGTACTGCTGGGCAATCATATCAAAGAGAATCTGGCTGGTATTGACCAATCTACTACCATAGTCAGAGATTTTAACTGGGTCTTAGGCAATGGCATAAAAACAAAGAATGCAGATGCTATTTATACGGATGCATCGTTTTTCAGGATATTTAATTTCCCCTTAGAAAAAGGAACTTATCCTATTGAACCCAATACAATTGTACTCACACACGAAACTGCTCAATGGTTCTTTAAGGATGCTAATCCTGTCGGTAATATACTGGAGCACCCCAAATATGGGAATTTTAAAGTGGTTGGGGTTCTAAAGCCGTTCAACAGCATGAAAACACAGTTCAGAACTGATGTACTGGTATCAATTAGTGCGTATAAAGGCAATGAAGCTCAGGACTGGACTGCCCTGAAAGCACATACTTTTGTGAAACTATCCATTGGCAGAAGTGCACTTGAGTTCAACAAACAATTGACTAAAACAAGGGGAGGAATAAATAAATTAATCTCTACAACTGCTGGCAAAAGCCTGTCTTTCAGAGCACAATACCTTGATGATATTTCTCCGGCAAAAGAAGTATTAGAAAACGACCCTCATATTCAGGATATGAGGAGTATCTATATCAATTTTGCGTTCCAGCTAATCATGATTGTGCTGGCTGCTTTAAACTACATTAATCTTACCCTTGCCAGGTCAATGAGCCGGAGCCGTGAAGTAGGTGTGAGAAAAGTAATGGGTGCTACAAAACCACAGCTGGTGCTACAGTTTCTGACAGAATCAGTATTGATTTCTTATATAGCGTTGGCGGTCGGTCTGGTTATATTGTGGTTTATAAAGAATAACATGCATGTGTCATGGCTTACATGGGATATTGACCACTTTGCTTATCTTATTGTGCTGTTTCTGGCTTTTAATCTGGTTCTAGGCCTTGTAGCAGGGGCATCTCCAAGTCTTATTCTCTCCTCTTATCAACCTGTAAAAGTATTAAAAGGTGATACCGGGCCGGTGGGCTTCAGAAAAATCGGGTTCCGTAAATCATTAATTGTAGTTCAGTTTATCATAGCGCTCGTGTATATATTTTTTATGGGGCAGATTTTCCACCAAATAAATTATATGGCCAACGATAATGAAAATTTTCAGCGTGAAAATATTTTCAACCTGAATCTGACCGGAAACAGGAGCACACTTCTGGCAACTGATATAAGTGCAATGAAAGAGATTCAGAAGCTTGGCTATACCTCTCTTAGTTTTGCTAATAAACCTGTTCATTCAGCCATAAAAAATACTAAGAACGATGTTTCGCGACCAGCATTCTATTATGCAGTAGATCATAATTTCATTGAGAATATGGGTTTGAAAATTGTGGCAGGCACGAATTTGATTGAAAGCAGTGCAAATATACCCTCACCAATGGTGGTGGTGAATCAGAAGACCATCGAGAATCTTAGAATCGGTACACCACAGGAAGCAATAGGGAAACAGTTTATATTTAATGATACTCTTTCTGCAACAATTATAGGGGTTGTTGCGAATTTTTGTCATTACGATTACGAAGCAAAAACAGAACCTATTGTTTTTCAGTATCAGCCTTCTTTGTTTAAAGTGATGTGTATTAAAACAATTCCCCTTGCTGATAGAAAGGGTTTGGAAGCAGGCATTGGAAAATTATGGAAGAAGCATAATCCGTACCTGGATATGAATGCCTCATGGTTAGATACTGATTTGTACGAAATCTATTTTCCTTTCGAAGATTTGAAATTTATGAGTATGGAAGGCCTGGCCATTTTTGTGATTGCCATTCTGGGACTCATAGGCATACTAATTTATAGTCTGGAAAAGCGAACCAAAGAGATCGGTATCAGAAAAGTAATGGGCGCTAATGTAGCAGAAGTGATAAGGCTGATGTCGGCTGACTTTATTAAATTACTTGCTATTGCAAGTATAATTGCCATTCCACTTGGGATTGCCGTTGGAGTTTACATGAACACTTATTATGTATATAATAAGGGAATTGGCTATTTAATTATGGGGGTACTTTTATCAATTGTAATAGGTATTGCATTGAGCGCCATCGGATATTTTTCATGGAAAGTAGCGCAGACTAATCCGGCGAAGACTTTAAAAACAGAGTAACCCCCCGCCCCTAAAGGGGTGCTGCTTACTCATAAGTACTAACAATCTCCCTTTATGGGCGACTGCTGTGTGGTCAGGGGGTAATTTTATATAACTTTTAAAACGTCCCCCTTTAGGGGCTAAGGGCATTTATGATACTGAACTATTTCAAAATCGCATTCAGAAACCTTACTAAGAATAAGGTTTATTCATTCATCAATATCGGTGGGCTTGCTGTGGGTATGTCTGTTGCCATATTGATTGGGCTATGGATATATGATGAATTATCGTATGATAAATACCATAAAAACTACGAGTCTGTGGCGCAGATCAGGAGTATAGGTACTGACCCTAACACTGGTATAACCAGAAGCGGTCCGGCCTTGCAGTTTCCTTTGGGCACATCGCTTAAGAATAATTACAAACATTATTTCAAGCATGTATTGTTGTCGTTCTGGTTTGGAGATTATACCCTTTCAACCGGCAACGACAAATATCCTAAAAGGGGAGAATTTATTGATGGAGAAGTAATCGATATGCTTTCATTGAAAATGCTGAAAGGCAGTGCTGCCTCATTAAAAGACCCTCATTCGGTAATTCTTTCAAAATCTACTGCTGATGCGATTTTCGGTAGCCAGGACCCTATTAACAAGAACCTTAAAATAGACAACCGCATGGATGTTGTTGTAACCGGAGTCTATGAAGATATGCCTAAAAACAATCGTTTCAGCGAAGTGCAGTTTTTCTGTCCCTGGTCATTGTGGGTGTCTTCCAACGATTGGGTGAAAACCAATGAAAATGAGTGGAATAATAGTTCTTTCAATGTATATGTTCAATTGCAGCCAAATGTGTCAGTTGAGCAGGCAAATGCAGCGTTGAAAGGGTTTTATGATAAAAATGCCCCTAAGCAGATTGCTGACGAGTGGAGAAAATATAGCCCGGGTATATTCCTGTATCCGATGAAACAATGGCATTTGTACTCGGAGTTTAAGGATGGTAAAGTGGCCGGAGGCCGAATCACTTTTGTGTGGTTATTTGGTATAGTAGGCATTTTTGTATTACTACTGGCATGTATCAATTTCATGAATCTGAGCACAGCACGTTCAGAAAAACGTGCCAAAGAAGTAGGCATTCGCAAAGCAATCGGTTCAATCAGAGGTCAGTTGATTCAACAGTTTTTGAGTGAATCATTTCTGGTTGTTTTGTTTGCCTTTGCATTGGCAGTAGGCTTTGTTTTATTGACATTGCCATGGTTTAATAGTCTGGCGGACAAAGACATGTCCATTCCATTTGCAAATCCCGTTTTCTGGGCAATCAGTATTATATTTATCGTATTTACTGCTTCATTAGCAGGTATGTACCCTGCCTTTTATCTATCGTCATTTCAACCTGTAAAGGTGCTGAAAGGTACTTTCAAGTTGGGTCGTTTTTCTTCTCTGCCTCGTAAAGTATTGGTTGTTGTTCAGTTTACTGTTTCGGTAGTCTTGATTGTAGGTACTATTGTGGTGTATCAGCAGATTAAGCATGCACGTAACAGACCAGTGGGTTATAACAGAGAAGGATTAATCAAAGTAGCGCTCAATGACCCTAATTATCAGGGCAAACAGGATGTGATTAAAAACCAGTTGATAGGTACGGGTATGGTAGAAAATATGGCTCTTTCATCAAGCCCGTTAACAGAGATATGGAGCAATGCGGGAGGTTATATCTGGAAAGGTAAAGACCCTGAATTAGCTTCCGATTTTGCGGTAATCAATGTAACACATGATTTTGGCAAACTGATTGACTGGAAAATTACAGCAGGCCGTGATTTTTCAAGAGCCTTTGCCACAGATTCTAATGCTATCATAATTAATGAAACAGCAGCCAAATATATGGGGCTTAAGAATCCGGTAGGGGAATTTATCACCAATCCGGATGAAGGCACTATCGAAACCTGGCAGATTATAGGTGTAGTGAAAGATCTGGTGATGCAGTCGCCTTATGAGCCTGTGAAACGCACTTTCTATTTCCTTGACCCTAAGTATCAGGATGTAAGCCAGATGCTTATTAAAATGAAGCCGGATGTAATCGCCAATGAGGCATTACCAAAAATCGAAGCGGTTTTCAAAGAGATTGTGCCATCTGCTTTATTTGATTACAAGTTCGTAGACCAGGAATATGGCAAAAAATTCAGTCAGGAAGAACGTATCGGTAAGTTAGCCAGTTTCTTTGCCCTGCTTGCTATTCTTATTTCATGTCTGGGTCTGTTTGGTCTGGCTTCTTTTGTGGCTGAACAACGTACCAAGGAAATCGGTATCCGCAAAGTATTGGGTGCAAGTATTGGTAGTTTGTGGGGAATGTTATCGAAAGATTTTGTATTGCTCGTTATTATCTCATGCCTTATTGCTGCACCAATAGCTTATTATTTTATGGGTCAATGGTTGGAAAAGTATAATTACCACACCGAAATTTCATGGTGGATTTTTGTGGTAACCGGCGCAGGTGCTCTGGGTATTACCTTGTTGACGGTGAGTTATCAGGCTATCAGGGCGGCCTTGATGAATCCTATAAAGAGTTTGAAGACAGAGTAAAACGAGAGTAGTATCGGAAAATAGTTTAATTTCTTACAAATTTTGAATTCAAAAAAATGGTCGCTAAAGTTCTTGATTATTTCATAATTAAAAATGGAATAAATTTTAAAATAGGCCTTTTACTATTATTGTCTATTACACTCTCACATGGGCAGTCTGTTAAGGATAATGCGAATAGCTTAACTGTTTTAATGGCAAAAGCACTAATTGATGTTCAAAATGGGAAAACAGTTCTAAATCCGATGGTCTACATTCGGGATGGGAAAATTGAAAAAATTGGTACAGGTTTACCAATTCCTCATGGTGCAAAAATAATTAACTTATCCGACAAATATATTTTACCAGGTTTAATTGATGCTCACACCCATTTGTGTCATGAATACTTTGGTGAACTTGAAAGAGTATCCGGTGCCAATACCATTACTGAAACTGTAAAACTTACAGAAGGGGATAGAGCATTATTGGGAGCCAAATATGCCAGAGAGATGCTTATGTCAGGCTACACATCAGTCAGAGATTTAGGTAATTCAGGGGTCAATAGTGCCGTGGCTCTTCGAGATGCAATAAACAAAGGGTGGGTCATGGGACCTCGCTTATTTGTTTCAGCAAGGGCACTTTCACCAATTGGAGGTCAATTTTCTAAAATGACTCCCGAAGTTCAAAATCTAATTACCTCAAAAGAATACATTGAAATAAATAACATTGATGATGCCCGAAAGGCAGTTCGACAAGCGATTTATGATGGGGCAGATTGTATTAAAATTATTGTTAACATTGGCAGGCTTGTTTTAAGTGAGGAGGAGTTGACAGCAATAGTAGATGAAGCTAAGAGAGCCGGACTTAAGGTAGCGGCTCATGCTACCAATGGCGATGGACCCTCGCTGCTGGCAATAAAAGCCGGAGTTAATTCAATTGAACATGGTTATACACTTTCATCTGAAGTACTACAACTTATGGCCGAAAAAAATATCTATTTAGTGCCAACTGATGCACAAGGAGTTGAACGGTATCAGAAAAGAATTCAAAGAGCCATAGCAGCTAAAGTCAAGATTGCCTTTGGATCTGATTTATATTATTATAACACTAGTATCACAAGGGGTCAGATGGCGGCAGGCTCTTATGGATCATATAAAGACGCCGGGATGACTAACCTTCAGGTGCTGCAGTCAGCTACAATGCATCCGGGCGAACTTTTAGCTGGTGAAGGCAAAATCGGTCTTCTTCAAAATGGATACTTTGCCGATATAATTGCAGTAGAAGAAAACCCTTTGGACAATATTCGTACGCTTGAAAAGGTAGTCTTTGTTATGAAAGAGGGAGAAGTTATAAAATGATTGTTGAAAATAATTTGGCACCAACGCACGAACATT